>JAPKCG010000358.1 GCA_028823055.1 Sphingomonas bacterium | reverse complement strand
CTCGAAACGCTAAATCTTGTCGGATTATTTGACAGTTAACCTCTTCGTTTAACCCGAAGTGACGGATTTGCGCGGTTGGCCTGAGGATTGCTTAACGATTGATATGTGGACCCGGATCGCGAATCTTTTCGTCATCAAGACCAAGTTCGAGGCGTTTCTGGTAATCTATGGCCTCGCGGTCGGCGCGACCGAGCGGGGGGTTCATTATCTGGGCCAATATCCGGGCTATGGCGGGTGGCTGTTGTTCGCCTGCTGCCCGATCGCGGTGTTCATGGCGGGCGCGCGGATCCTCGATTCGCTGGAGCGCCAAGCCGCGGATTAGGCGTCAGGCGGCGCAGTGTCGGCGAACCGGCGCGCGATCAGGGCGCAGGCGATAAGCTGGATCTGGTGAAAGATCATGACGGGCAGCAACACGACGCCCACCTGTGCGGCGGGAAACAGCACGCCCGCCATCGGCACGCCCGAGGCGAGGCTTTTCTTCGATCCGCAAAATAGCAGGACGATCCGGTCTTCCCGCGTGAAGCCGAGCAGGCCGCCGATCACCCACGTCGCGATCAGGACGATCGCAAGCAGGACGATACTGAGCCCAAGAACGATCCCGAGATCGGGTAGCGAGACACGGTGCCACAACCCCTCGACCACCGCCGCCCCGAAGGCGGTGTAGACGACGAGCAGGATCGAACCGCGATCGACGAAGGTGACTAATCGTTTTTGCCGCGCAACGAAGCCGCCGATGACGGGACGCAGCAGATGACCCGCGATGAACGGCACGAGCAACTGCACGACGATCGCCTCGACCGCGGCGAGCGATCCGCCCCCCTGCCCCATCGTCCCGATCGTCAGCGCGACGAGCGCGGGGGTCGCGGCGATTCCGATCAGGTTGGAAAAGGAGGCGCTGCAGACCGCAGCGGCGACATTGCCGCGAGCGATCGCGGTGAAGGCGATCGACGACTGAACGGTCGAGGGCAGCAGCGTCAGGAATAACAATCCCGTCGCGAGCATCGGGTCGAGCAACGGCAGCGTGCGCATCCCCAGACCAAGCAGCGGAAAGAGCACGAAAGTGACGCTAAGGACGGTGAGATGGAGCCGCCAGTGGCGAACACCCGCCACGATCGCCTCTCGCGACAGCTTCGCGCCGTGCAGGAAAAACAGCGCGACGATACCGACCTGCGCCGCGCCGTCCGCGATCCCCGCCCACATGCCGCGCGCGGGCAGGACGCTCGCAACGACGACGGTCGCGAGGAGCATCAGGATGAACGGTTCTAACAAGGCGGCAAGACGGCGTAACATCGCAGACGCCTTTAACGACAGATCGCGCGCGCGCCACTTGTTTGCCAAAATACGCCGCCTTTGCCATCCCCGGCACAAAGGAGAGACGATGATGCCTCAGTATGAACTCGACGGAAAACGCCCCGCCGTCCCCGCCTCCGCCTGGATCGCGCCGAACGCCGATCTGATCGCGGACGTTGTGCTGGGCGAAGAGGCGAGCGTATGGTTCGGCGCGGTGATCCGCGCGGACAATACGCCGATCATCGTCGGCGCGCGGAGCAATATTCAGGAAGGCGCGATGCTTCATTCCGATCCGGGCGCGCCGCTGACGATCGGAGAGGATTGCACGATCGGGCATCATGCGGTGCTGCACGGCTGCACCGTGGGTAATCGCGCGTTGATCGGGATGGGCGCGGTGGTGCTCAACCGTGCGGTGATCGGCGAGGAATCGATCGTCGGTGCGGGTGCGCTGGTGACCGAGTGAAAGGAATTTCCGGCGGGGTCGCTGATCGTCGGCAGCCCGGCGCGCGCGGTAAAGACACTCGACGACCGGACGCGCGCGTTCCTGCGCGTGTCCGCCGAGCATTACGTGACCAAGGCAAAGGCCTGTGCGACCGGACTGAAGCGGGTGGATTGACCCACCCGCCTTGTGCCCGTCGTCGATCCGATAAGGCCGCGTTAACGGCCCAGCCACTTCTCCACCGCAGGGCGCAACCGGTCCGCCGCCGCCTTGCGCACCGCGATGCCCGAAATCGTGCGCCTGGCTCCACCGCGTGATGCTTCGGGCAGATATTTGTCGGCATAGGCCTGGATTTTGCCGGGCATGGCGGGATCGTTCGATCCGCCGCCGAGACCGACGATATAGCCGCTTTCCGAACTTTGCTCGACGAAGCCGTTGACGAGGTCACGGTTCGCGACCGCCCAGTCGAACGCCATATCGGGATGCCGCCCCGCAATCGCGCGGAGCAGCCCCGCCTTTTGCGGATCGGTAAACATATCGGTCTTGAGCAGTTCGAGCGCCTTGGCCGCGATCGCATCTTCCCGCGCCGAGCCGAGCAAATTGACGAAACGGTTCTTCGTCACCGGGTTGGTTTCCGCCTTTGTCAGCGCGAGCAGCTGGTTCCATTCCGCCTCGGTCGCGTTGCGCGCATAAGTGCCGAGGATCGGCGTGCGGATCGCGGTCGGGATCGCGGTCGGGTTGGTGGCGAGCCGCGCGACGTAGCTGCGCGCCTTTGCGGCCACATCGGCATCGCCGTTCGCGCCGAGCAGCCCAACGAGCGTTTCGCGCAGGTTGGTGACGGTGACCTGCTCACCCGGCTTCGCCTCATAACCGATGCGCTTGAACTCGGGTGCGAAGATCGAGGACACGCGCGACCGTAATGGCGCTTCGAGTGGGGTGTCCATGTACAACCCGGTCAAACCGCCGAGATCGCCCGCAATTGTCGACCATTCGATGGGGTCGGATTGCACACCGACCTGGCTCTGCAACGCGAAATAGCGCGACAGATCCTGATACCCACCCGCCGCGAGCGCGTAATCGTCACCCAGCGTGCCGAGGCGGTCGGTGAGTTGAAGCCTGGCATAATCCCTGACGATTCCGGCATGGCCCGCATCGTCGTACATCACGCGGGTATAGCTGCCCTTGCCTTTGTTGAGGACGAGCGTGCCGCACCCTTTGACGGTGACGTCGGTGGCCGGGCCGGTAACGATCGTCCGGGCGTCGCCACCGCCGACCGTCGCAGCAACGAGTGGCACGTGCCAGGTCTGCGGTTTTTTCGATGCGTCATCGAGCCCGAACCGATCCTGCGCCAGCGTCGCGCGGGTCGATCCCCCGACGCACCGCGCCGAACTCAGCGTGACGAGTGGCACCCCGCCCTGCAGTGTGAAATCGTCCGCGATGCCCGCGACATCGGTGCCCGAGGCGGCTGACAATTCGGCCCACAGCTGTTTGGTGACGGTGTTGCCGTATTTATACTTTGCCATGTAGCTGCGGATGCCCTTGCGGAAGACGTCCGCGCCGAGCGTCGATTCGAGCATTTCGATCACCGCCTGCCCCTTGGCATAGGTAATGCCGTCAAACGCCTCGCCGATCTGATCGACGGTTTCAACATGGCGGACGATCGGGTGCGTCGCCGCGGTCGCGTCGATCCCCATCGCGCGTTCGCGATCCCCCGCGACCGCAGTCGCCTCCGCGTTCCAGCTGGGATTGAGGTCGACCGAGGATTTATTCTCCATCCAGGAAGCAAAGCCCTCGTTGAGCCAAAGGTCATCCCACCACGCCATGGTGACGAGGTCGCCGAACCACTGGTGCGCCATTTCATGCGCGAC
>JAPKCG010000025.1 GCA_028823055.1 Sphingomonas bacterium | reverse complement strand
TCGCCCTCCCGGGCTCACTGGCGCTGCCTTTGCGGCGCTGCTCCGTGCCGGCGCATCACCGCCGCCCGTGCTCGGTCCGACCCGGCGTGCCCACCACAACATAATATTTTCTCTCTCTGTGATGAGGAAGTCTGGCATGCGGGGTTGGCGGGCCGTCAAGGACGCGCGGTCCCCCCAATTTTCACGCACCCTTCCGTCTCCGCTTCGCTCCGCCTCCAGGGCACGAGAAAATCGGCTCCCCCGCGCGCGAGCGTTAACCGGGGTCCGCGACCCTGCGGGCCGCGGCTTCCCGGTTAACGTCCCTGACCGCCCTGACCGCCGCATGCCGGATGAGATTCCTCACCGAGAGAAGGTGAGATTTTCAACTCATGGAGGCTATCATGACCAAGTACAGCAACTTCAACGACATGGGCCGCGCGATCAACGAGCGCCGCGCCGACGAGCACACCACCGAGACCTATCAGGGGGCGTTCATCGAGGCGAGCGAGATGGCGAAGCTTTCCATCGTCAGCGAAGCCGAGAAGCTGGACATGCCCGACCCGGAGCAGGCCGCACACGCCGTCGAGCAGATGCTGGCGACGATGTTCGACGTGTTCCGCGACACTCGCATGGAGGAGTTCGCCGCCGACCTCGCATGGGGCTTCGTCAACAGCTTCCACATGGTGGCCAAGCGCATCGAGGGCCGTGAGGATGACGCCGCCAAGAAACTTGGCGACCTGGTGCGCAGCTACGACCCCTCGGAGATCTACGCGGTGGAGCTCGAAGAGACCCAGCTGCTCTGCCAGACCCTCGAGAATTGCGCCGAGGCGATGCGCTGCATGCGGGACCACGCCGGGAACGTGTATCGCGTCGAGACCGGACGGCCCTTCTCGACCGTCCGCGGCAGCAGGGTGTCGTCCAAGCTGACCGCCTCGATGATCGACGGTGCCGACTATCTGGCGGCACGCGCGGCAAAGCGTCGGGACGAGCACAACCCGAGCGGCCCGATTGTCGCCTTCTCGGGCGGCATGGAATGGCACGACCACGAGCAGCTCTTCGAACGCCTCGACCAGATCAAGCGTCGCATCCCGTCGATGGTCCTGATGACCACCGCCATGAACAAGGGTGCCGACGCCATCGCAGCGTCGTGGGCGGCCTCGCGCGAGGTCAAGCTGGTGCGCATGTTCCTCGACAAGCGCCACGGCAACCGGGGCGGGTTCCTCCGCAACGACCGCATCGCCTCGCTGCGTCCCGTCGAAGCGATCGTCTGCGAAGGATCGGGCGTCCAGATCGACTTCGCTCGCAAGTTGCGTACCGCCGGCGTACCGCTCCACGTCTTCCGCAAGGACGGACAGGCACCGGTGCAGCCGAGCCAGCGCAGCCGCCGCGCCTGACGCACCCACGGAAGGGCTCCGGGCAACCGGAGTCCTTCCCCTTTTTTACGTCGCCCTGGGCGGCGCTCCGGGGCATCGAGCCCCATCGCGCCGCGTGGGACTGACCTATCGGTCGATCACGCCACGTTGCCCGCTCGGCACGGCTCGCTCGCGGCAGGGCAATGCCGTCGCATTGCCACTGCCAGCTACGCCTCGCCGGTGCCGGGGTCGATACCGACACCCGTCGCATCGCCTCGCTCGCTTTGCGGTCATCGCTGAATGCGATGACCAGCGCGCTACGCCTCGGCCGATACGACTGGCGATCGTCGTTGAACACCAATCGGCACGCCTCGCTTGCTTCACGGCGATCCCTTCGGATCGCCGGTTCGCTACGCATCGCCGTGCCGATCGCGTTGGCTTATCGACCGCGCCGTCTCGCTCGCATCGCGGCCACGCCTGCGCGTGTCACGCTCGCTACGCATCGACCGGCGCGGTTCAACCGGCGTCACGCTTGCGGCATCAGCACGGCTCGCTGGCGGGCGCGGCGATGCCGTCGCATCGCCTGCACTGCCGCTGCGCATCGCGCCGTGCCGATCGCACCCATTGATCGGCCACGCCGTCTCGCTCGCATCGCGGCCACGCCTGCGCATGTCGCGCTCGCTACGCATCGACCGGCGCGTCTCACCCGGCATGTCGCTTGCCGCATCGGCACGGCTCGCTGGCGGGCGCGGCGATGCCGTCGCATCGCCTGCACTGCCGCTGCGCATCGCGCCGTGCCGATCGCACCCATTGATCGGCCACGCCGTCTCGCTCGCATCGCGGCCACGCCTCCGCGTGTCGCGCTCGCTACGCATCGACCGGCGCGGTCCGACCGAAGCCCGGCTCGCTCGCGGTGCCGCAATGCCTGCGCATTGCGAGCACCAGCTACGCATCGCTCGGGCACCCGGTCCTGCGGACCGACCCCGTGGCAGGATGATCGACCATGCCGATCCTGACGGATCGGAAGGGGGAGGGGAACCGGAGATGATGGTTCCAATGGGAGACAGACCATGTCGATCACCTTCTTCCTCAGCGTCGATCGCAAAGCCGACGCCGCGCCCGCCGTCATCACCGCCCGCCAGCTTGCCGCGTTCCGCGCCTTCGCCCGCGAACGTGGCCAGCTGCTCGAAGACGAGGATGATGACCCGCTCGTGTCGTGCTCGTTCGAAGCTCGCGTCTGCCCCTGGTCGCTCGCGTCGATCTGCGCGATCTTCGATCACGATGTGGGTGTCATCGCCGTGGTCGAGGAAGCCCAGTTCCGTGGCCTCAACGTGCGCTTCTGGCACGATGACGCGACCCGCACGATCACGATGCGCGTCGCCAGCACCCCGGACGGCGCAGCGGAGATCAATCTCGCGAACGGCAACGCCTTCCACGTCCTCGACGCGCTACGACTTTCGGACGATAATTGCGGCAGCATGCCCATCGGGCAACTACGCGAAACACTCGGCCAGCCCTATGTTCGCCGCGACCTTGGTCGCCTCGATGGTCGTTACCTCGAACGCTTCGACACCCTCGCTGCTCAGGCCGACACCAGTGAAGGGATACGCATGGTCTGGGGATAGCCTCCCTCCAGTCGCCATCGCGTCGGGGAGCATCGGGCTTCGCCTCGATGCTCCCCATTCTTATGCCTGAATGGACCGAAGCTTCGCCAACTCGGCCCAAGCATTGAAAAGGGGAGCGCCTAACGGCAGCTCCCCTTCTATTTGCATGATGGGCTTGAGCCCGCTTTCGCGCTGACCCGCTTACGCGGTCAGGCGCTTCACGGTCTCGGCGATCCCGAGTTTCTTGATCGCTCCAATGATCGCGCTGAACTGGGCAGGATCGGCCTTCATCAACCCCGACCGTTCCACCTCCTTCAGCAGCTCCGAACGCTCACGATCGGCCAGTTGCTTGCGGCGTTCGTTGAGCCGCTGTTCGTCCGCCTCAAGCTGTGCCCGTTCCTGCTCGATACTCCGTGCCATATGACCTGCCTTTTCTGATCGTGGATCGGCCTCCATTTCCCACGATGCCAGCACCGCTCCACCGGCACAATAGCGACACTCATAATCGCTCGCTGGTCCGGCTTTACCGGACCAGCATGAGGCGACGGACACTGCCCTTCGGCCAGGTCCGTCGTGGGGCGGGATTGCTCCGCCCAATACCCTTCGGTCCAGTCCGGTGGTCGCCTGCCTGCGGCGCTTACTCTCCCGGAACCCAGTCCAATGATCGGACATCCAGCCATGATGCCACCACCACCGCGACAGTCCCTAAGGATTTGCACACCGTACGCGGCACGCCGCAGGTTAAGTGTCTGTAATTTCCGGTGTTTGCAGGGGCAAACATGTTTGCCCCTGCAAACGCCTTGGTGGTTCTCCCCTAAGCGCTTGAGAACGCGCGAAAATCCCTGTTTGCAGAGTGAATGCGCTTTCACTCTATACCTCGGGACCAGGCTGTAGTATTTTCCACTCTCCGAAAACCCCACCAGCCACTTTCAAGTGGGTGGTGAATGTCTAACTCGACGATAGCCTTCAGACTTTCGTCTGAAGAGATTGCGGCACTTGATCGTGTAGCCGCGAAACGGTCGTGCTCCCGGTCTGAGGCCGCGCGCACTGCGCTTATGTTCGGTATCCGTTTCGCTGAGGCCGAGCATACTTTCAACATCACCCGTGCGGTCCTCGTTCTCGAGTACATGCAGGCGGCGATCGACGTGATTATCACACGCGATCACGGCGACGTCGTACCCCAGCTTCGCGAAGCCGCGAAGGAGCGCCTGGCGACGTTCCATGCGTAGCGGCGACATCCGGTTCAACGGTCAGGCGGCGACCGTAAAGCACCATTCCGCGCGGGGGCGAATCACCCGCAACTCGGGCAATTTCACCCGCGGTTCGCAGCTTCTCGCCAGTCAGTACAAGATGACCTGGGCGGGCCTCCAGGTGCCCATCTGGATATGGCTGGGGACGTTCATCGTCCTGTTCAATATCTTCGTCTGGCTGGGCCTCGCCGAGCATGAATTCCAGCTCGACCTGATGAAGCTCTATTCCGCCATCTGGACGTGGGTCGGCGGGGACAAATTCCACCTCATCAACCTGACCTTGCGAAACGGCATCGTGACCAAGGTTCCGATCGGCTACGTCCCCTACGAACCCCATGTCGTTCATGCCTGGGCGAAGACGGTCAAGATCTTCCTGACGACACTCGTCATGTCGGCCTTCATCGCAGCACCGATCATCATGTGGTTCATCATGTGGGCAAACAAGCGCGGCAGCGACATGCTCCAGGAACGCCACAACCGCGGCGCCCTGTTGGTCGAGCGTGACGTGCTCGTCAAAACTGTCAGCGGCCACAACCGGCGCAAGTTCCGCACCGAGTGCGCCGAACACGATCCGCCGTACGTCCCCGAACTCGTCGCCAAGGCTCCGATCCTCGATCGGATCGACCGGGGCATCCACGTTCCATACACGATCGCCGGCATCCCCTATCCGTGGCGGCTCGAACAGAGCCATACCATGCTCATCGGCACCACCGGCACCGGCAAGACGACCCAGCTGCGCAGCCACGTCTCGCAGCTTCGCGCGCGCGGTCACCGCGCGGTCATCTTTGACCTGACCGGCGTGTTCGTGGAGACGTTCTACAACCCAGAAACCGACGTCATTCTCAACCCTATGGACGAGCGTTGCGCGCCGTGGACGCTGTTCGACGAATGCCGCAACTATGCCGACTTCGTTTCGGCCGCATCGGCCCTCATTCCCTCGCATCCCGACGACAAGGAACCGTTCTGGCAGAACGCCGCGCGGATGCTCTTCATCGAGATGTGCCTGAAGCTTCAAGAGATGGGTGAGGCGAACAACGCCGCGATCGCGCACCACCTGATGCAGGCCGATCTGAAGTCGATCAACGCCAAGCTCGATGACACCATCGCCGCCCCGCTGACGACCGAGAAAGCCGCCCGCATGGCGGAATCGATCCGCTCGGTTCTGAACGTCAACGGACAGGCGCTACGCTTCATGCCGGACCCTGTCCCGGGCGGCCCGCCCGCCTTCTCGATCCGCGACTGGATCGCGACCGACAATCGCGACGGCTCGATCATGTTCATCACCGGCTCGTACAACGACCTCGAGATGACCCGCGGTCTGTTCACGCTGTGGATCGATCTGGCCGTCAACAACCTCATGCGCCTGCCCAAGACCCGTGACCTGCGGACCTGGTATCTGTTTGACGAAGTCCATGCGCTTCACGCGCTTCCTGGTATCGAGCATGGCCTCCAGTCGGCCCGCAACTTCGGCGGTGCGTTCGTCCTTGGGATCCACTCGTTCGACAAGCTGGTCGCGACCTATGGCTTGCAGAACGCGACCGCGCTCACCGGACTTGCGCGCACCAAGCTGATCCTCGCCACCGCCGATCGAACCACAGCCGAAAAGTGCTCCGAGTTCATCGGCAGCCGCGAGGTCCGCCAGATGGATGAGGCCTACAGCTACGGCTACAACAACACCCGCGACGCCTCGACCCTCACGCCTCGCACGGCGATCGAGCCGCTGGTCATCCCCGACGACATCAACAACCTGCCGTCGCTCCACGGCTTCGTGAAGTTTCCCGATGGATTTCCCGCTGCGCGGATCGAACTCAAATACCGCTCCTATGCCGAGGTCGCGCCGGGGGCGGTGCCCCGCAAGAACTTCAAGCCTACCGAATACGTCTCGCCGGAAGACCGGCGTCGTCAGAACACCCGGAACAATGGCGCGGATGAGGGGGGTGAGGGTGGCCGCGAGCATACCCCCACACGGCCTGTGGGGGGCGTGGAGGCGAAGGAAAGGCAAGAGCCGGACCTGACCGCCTCGCAGCCCGAGAAGCCGCGTAGCGAGGCTGAAAAGGCGGCTGCGGCGATGGAGGTCACCGGGTCGCTGCCGGTGGTGATCGATCAGATAACCGGCAAGGGCGTCGCCAGCAGCCCGACCGGCGTCGATGCCGTCCGCGCGTCGGATGCCGCAACGAGGGTCGGGGGCGAACCTTCCAAGCCTGTGACGGGAGGTTCATCCAGTCTGGATGCCCAACTCGGCGGCATGGGCATGTCCCCGATCGAGAACCGTGCGGGTCCGCAGAGCGGGGTGGATCCGACGCGCGGCGAGGCGTCACGCCATGCCCCGGAAAGCCGGTCCGATCGCGGTGATGCCGATCGCCACGAGGACCAGGCGACCCGCGAATTGCGCGATGGGTTTGCGACGCAGCGCGACCCCGATCACCACCATCGTCATCACGGCCCGGATCATTCGCCGGAGATCGATGACGACATGGACATGGGGATGTAGCCGATGCTGTCGGTCGCTTCCGTCAAGTCCGCCTCCGGCGCGGCGCAGTATTTCGCCAAGGACGATTACTACACCGCCGAGCATTCGTCCGAGGCGACCGCCTGGGGCGGGGTGGGCGCGGCCGACCTTGGCCTCAAGGGCGAGGTGACCAAGGAAGACTTCGAGAAGATCCTCAACGGCGAGATGCCCGATGGCGAAAAGGTCGGGCAGGTCGAGGGTCGCAGGCTCGGTGTCGACCTGACCTTCTCGATGCCGAAGTCCGCCAGCGTAATGGCCTATGTCGCTTGCGACACCCGTGTCCTCACCGCGCATATGAACGCCGTAAAGGCGACGATGGGATGGGTCGAGAAGACCTTCGCCGAAGGCCGCACCTACGATCAGTCCAGGTCAGGGGATGCGGTGCGAACCGGCAACCTCGTCTATGCGCTGTTCCAGCACGACACGAGCCGCGCTCTCGATCCGCAGGGCCACATCCACGTCCTTATCGCCAACATGACCAAGATGGCGAACGGGGCATGGCAGGCGCTCCACAACCAGCAGCTCTGGAAGAACAACACCACGATCGGCGCGGCCTATCACGCCCAGTTTCGCGCCGAGCTGGCAAAGATCGGCTACGAAACAAGCGTCACCGGCAAGCACGGCCAGTTCGAGATCGCCGGCGTGCCTAAGGAGGTGATCGACACCTTCAGCCAGCGGCGCGCCGATATCCTGGCGAAAGCCGGCGAGCTCGGTGTCACCTCCGCCGAGGCGTTGCGCAAGGTGACCAACAATACCCGCGACGCCAAGCTGAACGTCGAGGATCGCGATGCCCTGCGCCAGGAATGGCGTGACCGGGCGGCCGCGCTCGGATTCGACGGCAAGGCACTGGTCGATGCCGCGCGCGAGCGTGCTGGCGCCAGCGGCCTCGATGCCCAGCCACGACCGATGGAGCGCCTCGGTGACGTCCTGGCCAATCTCCGCGAAAGCCTGGGCGAGTTATTCCGACCCGCCGATCCGCTCGTCGCCAGCGGCCTCGACCGGCTGCGCATCGCGCCGGTGGATCTGCGCGCCCAGCACGCCGTCGCCTCCGCGATCCGCATCCATGCCCAACGCGAAGCCGCGTTCGCGGTGCCGGACATCACCAGGACCGCGCTCGACCTCGGGCTGAAGGGTGTCACCGCCGCGCATGTCGACGCGCGCGTCTCCGAGCTCATCCGCAACGAGAAGCTGATTCCGGGCAAGGATGACCGGATCGACAGCGTCGTCACCCATGTCACGACGCCCGAGGCGCTCGCGACGGAGCGCGGCATCCTTGCAGAGATCGAGCGCGGCAAGGGGGAGGGGCGGGTGATCGTCTCCGCCGACACCGTTATCGAGCGGATCAACGCCGCATCGGGCGACAAGGAACTCAATGCAGGGCAGATGGCGGCCGCGACGATGGCGCTCACTTCCGCCGATCGCATCGTCGCGGTCCAGGGCGTCTCGGGCGCCGGCAAGTCGACCATGCTGGCGAGCGTCGCGCGCAATGTCGAGCAGGAAGGCGGCAAGGTGGTCGGTCTCGCGCTCATGAAGGCGACCGCCGATCGTCTCGGCGCCGAAGCCGGCATCGAGAGCCGCACCGTGTCCTCGTTCGTCCACAGCTATGCCCGCCACGCGCTCGCTGGGAAGGGCGCGGGCTATGACGGCGCGCGAGACGCGCTCGCCGGCACCACGCTCATCCTCGACGAAGCCTCGATGGTCGGCTCGGAGCAGATGAAGCACCTGGTCGGCATCGCCAATGCGCTCGGCGTCGATCGCTTCCTGATGATCGGCGATCGCCAGCAGATCACCGCGGTCGACGCCGGCAAGGCGTTCGCGCTCGCGCAGGCCGGCGGGATCACGCTGGCGCGGATGGACGAGAATCTGCGCCAGCGCACCGAGCAGCTGCGCACCGTCGCCGCGCTGACCAACCGCGGCGAGGTGCGCGAGGCGATGGCGATGCTCGGCGACAAGGTCACCGCCAACCCCGAGCATGTGAAGGCCGCGGCCGAACACTGGCTGGGCCTAACCCCCGAACAGCGCGAGACCACCGCGATGTTCTCGTCGGGCCGCGTCGCGCGCGCAGAGCTCAACGTGCGCATCCAGGACGGCCTCGCCGCGGAGGGCACGTTGAAAGGGGACGGCGTCGTCACCCCGGTCCTCGACAAGGTCAACGTCACGCGCGAGGAACTCCGCTACGCGCATACCTATAAGCCCGGCCAGGTGATCGACCTGCGCCATGCCATGCGCGAGCTCGGCCTCAGCCCCGGCACCTATGACGTGCTCGGCGTCGACGCGAAGGGGCGCGTTCAGGTCCAGATCGGCAACCGGGTACGGACCTTCGATCCGCAGAAGATATCGCCGGTCGACAAGACCGACGCGATGCAGCTCGCCCAGCGCGAGCAGATCAAGCTGCATGAGGGCGACAAGATCCGCTGGACCCAGAACGACAAGGACCGCGGCCTCAACAACAACGATATCGCCCGCGTCGTCTCGGCCGACCCGTCGGGGATCAAGGTGGAGGCGAGCGACGGCACCCTCCACGAGCTGAAGGCGGGCGATCCGATGATGGAGCGGATCAGCCTCGCCTACGCGCTCAACATGCACGCGGCGCAGGGCATCACCACCGACACCGCGATCGCGGTGATGAGCCACAGGGAATCGAACCTCTCCAACCAGCGGCTGTTCAACGTCACCGTCACGCGCGTCCGCGACGACATCCAGCTGTTCACCGACGACCGCGAGAAGCTGACCGCCGCGATCGAGCGCAACGAGGGCAACAAGACCTCGGCGCTCGAGACCACCGGCGCGCTGTCGATCGACCCCGATCGCGGCGCTGCCGGCGCAGCCACGAAAGCCGGCGCGGGCGAGACGTTCAACCCTTCGCTGCCGCCCGACCTCGATCGCGGACCGGAGAAAGTCGGAGGCGAGCCGAGCGCAGATACAGCCCGCCCCTCGACCGGCGGCAAGATCGACATCCGTACCGATCCCTCGCTCGACCTCTCCCGGTTCAGCGTCCCGGTCGAGCCCAAAGGGCCTGAACTTCCCTACCCCGAAAAGGACATCGGACTGGAGCTATGAGCATGACCACATCACCACCGACCTGGGACCAGGTGATCGCCACCAAGCACTGGCACGCCTGCGACCTCGACACTCATACGCTCACGCAATGCAGCCAGCTCGCGCGGCGCGACGATGCGCTCGACTGGGGCGGCGAAACGCTTGCGATGGCCGCGATTTTCGGCCTGACCTACGTCTTACTCCTGCCGCTCACCCGCGCGCTGCGTGCCCTCCGGGTCCGGTCCGAGCCAGCACGATGAGCCTCGCCGACCGCGACTATATGCACGGGCCTCCCCGCATCGGTCGGACCTCGCGGCTCGACACGCCGCCCTGCGACGCGATCGAGGGAACGGCCGAGTATGGCCATCAGGCCCGCAGGAAGCCCGTGGAGCCACGGTCAACCGCACCACGCATGATCGTCCCGCTGACGCGCCGGTTGCGTCAGGCGGGACTCCTGGCGGCCGCGGTGGCGGCTTTCACCTTCGCCTGGGCGGTCGGATGCGGAATCGTCAGCGCGTCGCTTCACACCGATGGTGGAATTTTCGTTCCGCCCGCAACCCAAGGTACGCCCGGTGGACGGTAGTTTCCCTTTTCGCTTCCGGCGCCAACCCGAGCCGACGCACGCGACCCTCACGATCGCCGAAACCGCGGATCTGACGGAAGCGGCGCTTGAAGCGGTCCGCGCCGGTGACGGGGGCCGGCTCGCGGTATTCGGCGATGGCGACGCGATCGCCGAACTCGCCGACCAGGTCCGCGACCAGCTGATCGACCCCGCGCGCGGCAACTGGGACTTCTTCGCAGACCATCCGAGCGACTATGCACGCTCGTCCGCGATCGAAGCGTTCCTTCCCGACGATCCTGACGTTTGCTCGGGCTACACCTGCGCTTCGCGCTATGTGCTGCTCCGCGCGATCCAGCATGCCGGCGATGAACCTGGTGCGACCCTTTCGGCCGTCCGCGATCTGATACGGGATCTCCCGCCGGAAGCCGTCGCAGAGGCGGCGGGACACGATTCTGGAAACGGTCACGCCCTGCGTTGGGGAATGACCGTGCTGGCCGGCGTGCGACGAGCGACCCACGCTTTCGCCGACCACGACCGGCTGATGCCCAGGATCTCCATCGCGCGCTGGCTGGCAGGATCGGCGTCGACCATCCTGTTCGTACGACGCGAACCTGGACTGACTTCGAGCGAGGTTGTCGCCGTCGAGGCCTCGCTGCGCGATCACGCGATGCTGTCCAGAATGGACGTGTTTCCCCTGGCTCTCCCCTCGCAGTCGATGGAGGTGGTCGATGGGCATCGATGATCGCGACTATATGCGCGATCGCTACCGCAAGCGGCAGGGGCTCGATCCCGGTGCGACGCAATGGAACGATCGCAAGGCACGGGTCGAGCTGAACCGCTTCGGGTTCAGGAAATCGGTGCCGCTGGGGAGCGCGAGCTGGATATCTGGCGGATCGAAAGGGTCGTGGTTCGAAGCCAGGAACAGGGGCCACGATTATCAGCGCGGTCGATGGCGGCCCCGCCCGCGCTTCACGCCGGCCCCTTACTGGCAGGCGCTGGGCGTCGGTGTTGCCATCGCACTGGTCCTTGCGGCCTGGGCCGGGCAGGGCCAGATCAAGCGCGCAACCTCCAGCCTGTTCGCGTCAATCGTGGGGACGAACACCGGTTTTCCGGAATCGGGAACGGTCGCCGTCTCCTCCAGCGTCGACCTGCGAACCGTCAGAAGCCACCTGACCATTCAGGGTGCGGCAGACAATAGCATCGTCCAGCTGCTCGATCCGGCGACGGCGAAGAACCGGCTGTCGGTCTATGTCCGCGCCTTCGAGCGTGTCACCGTGCCAGCCCCGCTCGGCCAATATCGCGTCCGCTTCATCCACGGCCGCGAATGGGCAGATTCTCGGACCTTCTTCGGCAAGGGCACGCTGCACGACGAGGTTGCCGGCGTGATGCTGTTCACGCGACGGGTCGGGCACACGCTCGATCTTCGTCTGGGGGCCGACAGCAATCTCGTGGTCCGGCGCATCGCCGCCAAACCGGCCTCGATCCAGTGACACTGTCCTTCATCCACGCGCGGGGATTTCGCATCGCACCGCCAGGACCGGCCCCCGCGCGCCGGCACGGCGATCAACCGGGACAGGAGACATGAGCAACTGGGATTTCGAGGAAATGGGCGAGTTCGGCTCGGATGCCGACGCAGACCGCTGGGCGAAGCGCAACAACATCGCCCCGCAGGATGTCCGCATTCGCCGCAAGGGGGACGGGGTTGAGCTGGAGGTCCGGCGCTCGGCGCTGGGCGACAGCAGCGCCCGCCACGATGACCGTCGCGACGGCCGACGCAACGGTTTCTTCTGAAAACGGCCAGGGAAGGAGTACACACGATGAAACTGAAGATGATCGCCGCGCTGGGGCTTGCCGCCCTCTCCGTGGCCTTGCCGTCGGCCGCCAGCGCGCAGTCGTCGGCGCCGGTCCTGCTCGCGATGGCGAGCTTCGCCGGAAGTCATGCCGGCACCGATGCCGCGCGCGAGGTCGAGGCGAAGAAGGCGCGCTATCGCGCGCACGCGCTTCACAACGGCAAATGCAAGGACTGCGCGGACTGTCCCGACTGCAAGGACTGTGACGAAGCCGCGAAGAAAGTTGCGGCGGACGAGGAGCGTGCCGGGATCTGCGATCCCGCAGCGCATGCGAAGAAGGCGGGCGCCGGTGCTTGATCGCACCCGCATGCTCGTCGTGACGGCCGCGCTCGCGGCCGTCACACCTTCAATGGCCCACGCCCAGAAGCTGGGGCAGGGCGGCACCGGCGTCGACGAGACGACCGCCGTGCCGCAATGCCAGGTGCCGCTCGGCGTTGCCGCGCTGGTTGAGGAGAAGGCCGCCAACCCGGCCGATGGCCTGTCGCCGCAACTGCAGGCGCTCATGCGCATGGCGGAGATGCAGAACGGCGGTTCGACCGCGCGCGTCGACGCGCTGCCACTGGTCAAGCTGATGATCGCGCGATCCAATTGCTTCCGCGTCGCCGATCGCGGCGAGGCGTTCAGCGCGCTCGAACGCGAACGCGCGATCAATGGCGGGACTGCCACAACCCGGCCTGTCACCAAGGCGGATTATCTGATCGAGGTGAAGGTGGTCTATTCCGACGCCAAGTCGCGTGAGAGCGGGGGCGGGGTCGGCGGTGTGTTCGGCGGGGCGGTCGGGCTCAAGTCGAAGACACTCGAAAGCCAGGTGCTGATGACGCTGGTCGACGTGAACACCGGCATCCAGGAAGCGGTCGCCAGCGGGTCGGCGCGCAAGAAGGATATCGGCGTCGTGGGCGGTGGGCTGTTGCTCGGCCTTGGCGTGGGTGCGCTCGGTGGAAGCTACGCCTCGACCGACATCGGCAAGATCACCACGCTGGCGACGCTCGATGCGTTCCGCAAGCTGATCGAGGATGCACGGCCACGGCTCGAGGCGAGGCTGGTGCCGGCCAAGCCGCCCGCAATGGTGCCTCCCGCCTCCGCGCCGCTACCGGCGCAGGCGGTTCAACCGCTGCCGCAGCCAAATCCGGGAACGCCGAAACGATGATCCGCAAGAAATCGACCCGCGCGGCCGAGATCGCATTTGCCGACGAAGTGATGGCGTCCGACGAGTTCGCGGCTCTCCCCGAGCGCGTGCGATCGACGGTGCGGAACCATCGCCAGGGGATGCGGGGCGAGCGCGAGACCGCCTATATGCTCGATCACCAATTCGGGCCTGACAACGACCGCAACCTGCTTATCCACGATCTGCGCCTGCCGGACGGGCAGGGCGGGTTCGCGCAGTTCGATCATATCCTGCTGTCGCGGGCGTCGCGCACCGCCTCGATCTTCGAATCCAAGAACTACTCTGGCCGGATCTCGAAGAACGAGCATGGCGAATGGATGGTCTGGTATCGCTCGCAACGTCAGCCGCAGAACATCCCCAATCCGGTCGAACAGGCCAAACGACAACGCAAGGTGCTGCAGGCGTGGCTGAAGCGAAAAGGGCATGACAGGGCGTTCGCGGAGGTCGGCGTATTCGTGTCCGTTCCGCCCACCGCGATGATCGACCGTTCCAAAATCGGCAGCGACGAGCCGATCTACAAATGCGACAACCTTTACAAAGCCTGGGTGCCGTTCGGCGGGTCATCGCCCCTGGGACGAATGTTTTCGACCGGCGTCACCGCCGCGCAGATGGTCGAGATCGCCGACCAGCTCATCGCCGACCATGTCCAGGAGGGCGATATCTATACCCGCCTCGGCATCGTTCCTGACAGCACGGACGCCGCCGATACGTCTCATACCGGCGACCCGTCTGGGCCGATCAACATGCCCATCGTCCAGGCCGCGTCTGTGCCGGAATTGCCGCCGTACGTCGAGGCAGAGCCTGTCACTGTTCATCCGGCGCAAAGTCCCTCCACATCGGTAGCGGTTGAATGCACCGTTTTGGAGGTATCGCCCCCTGCCAAGGCGGTTCCCGTCAAGGCGGGCGCACCTATCGAGGTATGCGCCGGGATCGTCGAGCGGACACTGCCAGATGGCCGCATCGCATTCAGGGCCGCGCGCGACGATGAGATCGGCAGGGAGGTTCTTTCCGCGTTGTGCAAGGGCAAGGCGATCTGGAACCCGAGATTCTCCAACTGGATCTGCGTGCCCGACGTCGCCGACGTGATCCGGGCTGCACTTCCCGATGCGATCAGGGTCGGCCACGTCGCATGAATATGATCAGCCTGCCCCGGCCCGAATGCCCGTATTGCCATGAGGCGATGCGCCGCTGGCCGCTGGGGCAGCACATGCTGGTCTGCGACACCTGCCGCCGTCCGATCGTGCGCTACCTCGCTGCGCCCTCGCGTCGGATCTTTCGGCTGCGCCCGCTCTACAGCGTCATCAACGCCATCGCGCTGTTCATTCTGGTCGCGACCTTTCTCGCCATCGTGATCGCCCGCGCCGACATCCGGCATATCATGCTGGCCGTCGCGATCCCCATCGCGATGTTCGGCGCGAGCGATATCGGCGATGGCTGGCTGTCCTGGCGTACCTCGCTCGATCGAGGGTGGAACCACCTTCGCAAGGGTCGCAAGGCGCGGCTGATCGGGCTGGCACGCGCAGCGTTCGGCATCGCCGGCTGTGCTGTCGCCATCTTCGGGCTACTTGCCTACGGCGACATGACCACTCCACGAAAACCGCTTGCCCATCAGGCTGGTCGGCCATGATTCCCTTCTGCCTGATCCTGGGCGACAGCACCGCGGTCGGCACGGCGCAGGCATTGGCAGCACAGGGCATACGCTGCGAGGTTCATGCGCGCGTGGGTGCCGGTTCGGCCGAGATCGAGCGGCGGGTGAGGGGCGCTTCGGCCGCCACCGTCGCCCTCATCGCACTCGGGTCGAACGATGCCGCCAGTCCGGCGCTCCCAACCAACCTTCTTGCGCTCAGGCGGCGAACCACCGCCGTCAAGGTGGCCTGGCTTGCCCCCTACGACCTGCGCGCGTCATCCATTGTCACGTCGATCGCGGCACGTTTCGGCGACACCGTCATCCCGCTGCGGGCGCAACCGAGCCGGGATGGCATCCATCCGGTCAGCTATCGCCCCGTCGCCAAGTCGCTGCGGTGGGGGGCGGTCGCCCCCTTCAGAGCCGGCGTAGCGCCGGCGCCGATCGCGCGCGCGACCGTGCTGGTGATGAGCAGCCCACTCGGGTCGTGATCGCCATCTTCATGCCGCGAGCATCGGTCGCCGGAACCGAACGGCTCGACTCAATCCCGCTGGAACAAATCCGGCCCATATGACAGGCTGAACGTCATGGACCATCGCATCACCCACACCTGCGGCCATGAGCAAACCCATTTCATTGCCGGGTTCGCGTCGCAGCAGGAGCGCAAGGCCACCTGGCTGCGCACGACGGTCTGCGGCGCGTGCTACCGCAAGCAGCGCCAGGAAGAGAACGAGCGCGACGCCGCGGCCTCGCAACAAGCCGTTGCCCATCTGTCGCTGGCGCCGCTCAACGGCTCGGAACGACAGGTCAGCTGGGCAACGACCATTCGCGCGAAACGGATCGCCTTGCTGCGCAAGGATCAACCTCTCGATAGCGTCGAAACCGGCGCGGCGCTGCTCGGCATCGCGGACGCCAAATGGTGGATCGACAACCGCGACGCGACCGACGCGCAGTTGCTCGCCTCGGCAGGGGTGGCTCAGGCTCCCGGCTGAACCGGCGTCGTCACCGCATTCTTCAGCGGCGCGGGCTTCTTGCCGTCAGGCAGCGTCCTGCGGAGGTGCTCGTGGACGATCGCAGCCGAGAAGGGCTTCGGGATGAACGTCGCCTTCTCGGGCATGTCACCCGGATTGGGACGGATATTGCCGCTGGCGATCACGATCTCGATCCAGGGCCAGTGCTGTGCGACATGACGCGCCAGCGCAAAGCCGTTGATCGATCCCGGCATCTCGACATCGGAGAACAGCAGGATGGTGTTGTCGGCCTGCTCCTCCAGCAGCACGATCGCGGTATCGCCGTCCATCGCCTCATGACAGCGAAAGCCGGCGTCCTCCAGGATCAGCGTCATGTCCATCAGGATGATCGGGACGTCATCGACCGCGAGCGCGAAAGGTACGGTCGAAGTGTTCATCACCTCTACAACCGCCTGTATCTGTAGGCGCTTGCAATCGTAACTGGCGCAGTAGATGTCGATCATCGCGGACATCATCCTGGCCAACTCGCGT
>JAPKCG010000357.1 GCA_028823055.1 Sphingomonas bacterium | reverse complement strand
CGCCCTTCTGCGATGCCAACGCTACTACGCGCATAAGTTCCCGAACTCCCCTTGTTCGGCAACGGACCTGCCATGCGCAAGGCTAAGAACCGGTTAATAGGGTCGCGCTAAGCAGGGTTATGGGGTAGACCTTTCGGGACGGGATCGCAGAAAATGGGCTACGATATGCGTAAGATGGTTCGAACGGTGGTGGCGGCATCGGTGCTGGTGGCGGTTCCCGTCACGGCTCAGACCGTCAAGGCGGGCGTCGATGCATGGGGCCGGGGCGACTATCAGGCTGCGGTCGACCAGTGGCGCGGCCCTGCGGTCGCGGGCGATCCCGATGCGCAATATAATCTGGCGCAGGCGTATAAACTTGGTCGCGGTGTGCCGCTTGATCCGACATTGGCGCAAAGCTGGTTCCGCAAAGCCGCGATGCAGGGCCATTATCAGGCGGAGGATAATTACGGCCTGGCGCTATTTACCGATGGCAAGAAGGCGGATGCGCTACCCTGGCTCGAAAAATCGGTCGCGCGCGGGGAACCCCGGGCACAGCTCGTGCTCGGCACGATGTTGTTCAATGGCGACGGCGTCGGCAGGGATTACCCGCGTGCCTATGCGCTGATGACACGCGCCTCTCAGCAAGGGCTAAAATCGGCGTCCGAAACGCTGGCGCAAATGGATCAGTATATCTCCCCGGCTGATCGGCAAAAGGGCGTTGCGCTCGCCCAGCAATATGCCGCGATGCCCAAAGCTGGCCCGCAACGACCAAGCCCGGTCAAGACGACGGGCATTCCGCCATCACAGGCAGCGGCAACCGCGCGGCCTGCGCCCCGGCCCGTCGCCCCCACATCGGGCAAGCCGACAACGACCCCGGTCGCAACAACGGTGCCGTCGTCCGGTGCCTATCGCATCCAGCTCGGCGCCTTCAGCAGCAGGGCCAACGCCCAACGCCAATGGTCCAGCGTGCGCGGACGGCTCGGCAACGCGGACCCGATCTACGTGAGCGCAGGGCGTCTTACCCGTCTTCAGGTCGGTGGCTATGCCTCGAATGCGGAAGCCCAGCGCGCCTGTTCGGCAAGCCGCGTCAGCTGCGTCGTCGTCGCGCCCTAAAGCGCCCATGCGGCGCGGCAATAACCCTGTGCGTAAAGTAATGTCGTCAGATCACCGTGGTCGATCCGCGCACCCGCAGCCGCCGCGACGATTGGCTTGGCATGATAGGCGACGCCCAGCCCCGCCGCCTCGATCATCTTGAGGTCGTTGGCACCATCGCCCACCGCCAGCGTAGCAAAGCTCTCAATCCCCAGCGCATCGATCGCGGCATTGAGATTGGCGAGCTTCGCATCCGCCCCGACGATCGGGCGCGCGACCTTGCCCGTCAGCAGGCCGTTGTCGATCAACAACCGGTTTGCGACCGCCCGGTCGAAACCGATTTCACGCGCGACCGGTTCGGCAAAGCGGGTAAAGCCGCCCGATACCAAGATCGCGGTCGCCCCCTGTGCGCGCATCGTCCGCACCAGCGCCTTTGCGCCGGGCATGATCGTCACCCGTTCGGCGAGGCATTGTTCGATCACATCCTCGCTCAGCCCCGCGAGCAGGGCGACGCGGGCATCGAGTGCACCCTCGAAATCAAGCTCGCCGCGCATCGCCGCCTCGGTCACCGCCGACACCTGATCCTTGATGCCCGCATAATCGGCGAGTTCGTCGATGCACTCGACGGTTATCATCGTCGAATCCATGTCTGCGATCAGCAGTTTCTTGCGCCGCCCCACATTCGGCTGAACGACGACATCGGTCGAGACCAGGTCGCCCAGCGCCGCGCGCGCTGCATCGGGCGCATCGGCAAACGCGATGTCCGCCGCGACGCCCTCGTCGATCCATGCCCAGTCGCCGGGCATCGAGCCCGCCGCCGCCAGCCGGTCGCGCGCGTCCGATATATCCCCGTCGGACAAGGTTGCTGCTATGAGCGTCGCCGTGAACACCACATCCTCCTTACCAAGGGTCGCGCTCATCGCAGGGCCGACCGCCAGCGGCAAGTCCGCTGCGGCGATCCGGCTCGCCGAACGATATGACGGCATCGTCATCAATGCCGATGCGAGCCAGGTGTATGCGGATCTCCGCATCCTCAGCGCGCGCCCATCGGCAGTGGAGGAGGCGCGGGTTCCCCATCGCCTGTTCGGTCATGTCGACGGGTCGGACGCGGGCTATTCGGCGCGGCGCTGGGCCGATGACGCCAAGGCGGCAATCGCGGCGAGCCATGCCGGCGGTCGGCTACCGATCCTCGTCGGCGGCACCGGTCTGTATCTGCGCACGCTGATCGACGGCATTGCGCCCGTGCCGGAAATCGACCCTGCGATCCGCACCTTTGTCCGTGCCCTGCCCGTCGCGGATGCGCATCGCGCGCTCGCGATCGAAGACCCCGCCGCCGCCGCGCGCCTTGCCGCCGCCGACACGACCCGCGTCGCCCGCGCGCTGGAGGTCGTGCGTTCGACCGGACGCCCGCTCGCCGAATGGCAGAAAGACCGCGTCGGCGGGATCGCAGGCGCCATCGCGCTAACCGCCGCGATCCTGCTGCCCGACCGCGAGGCACTGTTCGCGCGGATCGATGCGCGCACCGACGCGATGCTGGCGGAGGGCGCGATCAAGGAAGTCGATGCCTTGATGGCGCGAACCGATATTCCCCCCGACGCCGCGATCCGCCGCGCGATCGGCGTCGCGGCACTGGCCGACTATCTCGGCGAGCGGGCAACGCTTCCCGATACGCGCGGGCGGATCGCGCTCGAAACGCGCCGCTATGCGAAGCGCCAATTCACTTGGTTTCGTAATCAACCACCAGAAGCATGGCAGAAAGTAGCAGATTCAGATGAATTGGATCGGTATTTCATAACTAAATTACGTTCACGCGGGTTGACGTGAACTTTCTCGGCGTGTAGCCGCCCGCACACTCCCATGAATGAAGGAAGACGTAGTGACCGAGCAAAGCGGAGCAGACATCCTCGTCGAGGCGCTGTGCGATCTCGGCGTCGAAGTCGTCTTCGGTTATCCGGGCGGCGCGGTGCTTCCGATCTATGACGCGATGTTCCGGTCGAAACGGCTGAAGCACATCCTCGTCCGCCACGAACAGGCCGCGACGCATGCCGCAGAGGGCTATGCCCGATCGACCGGGAAGCCGGGCGTCGTGCTCGTGACCAGCGGCCCCGGCGCGACCAATGCGGTCACGGGAATCACCGATGCGCTGATGGATTCGATTCCGATGGTCGTCATCACCGGCCAGGTGCCGACCGCGCTGATCGGCACCGATGCCTTTCAGGAGGCGGATACCGTCGGCATCACGCGCCACTGCACCAAGCATAATTATCTCGTGAAGGACCCCGCCAGGCTCGGCGCGGTGATCCACGAGGCCTTCCACATCGCCACGAGCGGCCGCCCCGGCCCCGTCGTCGTCGATATTCCCAAGGACGTGCAGGTCGCGACTGCGAAATATGCCAAACCAGGTCCGATCCAGCACAAGACCTATCGCCCCGCGCTGAAGGCGGATCGTGCGCAGGTCGAGGAACTGGTCGACATGCTTGCCGCGGCGGAACGTCCGGTGCTCTACACCGGCGGCGGCATCATCAATGC
>JAPKCG010000356.1 GCA_028823055.1 Sphingomonas bacterium | reverse complement strand
CCTCGCCGTGTCCACGCGGGTCGGGCTGCAGCTGTATCCGGAGAGCGTGATGTGCACGATCTCGAACGAGCCGATCGTGGGCCTCGACTTTAACCAGGCCGAGGCGATCATGAGCGCCTTGGAGGTGGAGGGGATAGGAGGCAGCACGCCCATGGCCAAGGGGATGCGCAACGCGCGAAACGCCATCATGAGCGACCCGGCTCCTGGCAATAAGATCGTCATGCTGACGGCGGACGGAAAACCGAGCGACACCTGCATGGAGGACTGCACGGGCTGCGATTGCACCTATGTGGACAGACACTTGGTGCGTGCGCCGACTGCAAAACGCATCAGCGAAGCCCAATCGAAGACACGCACCTACTTGCCGAGCGAATCCAGAGACTTGTCGGGCCGCCGCGCGGGCAGGCCGCCAGTAACCTCAAGCGGCTCGCCACGCAGCGTCAGCTTGCTACAACGCCATCTCGTGCACGCCACGCAGGCTGCTGGGCGTGACGCCGAACAGCCTGCGAAACTCGCGGCTGAACTGCGAGGGGCTGCTGTAGCCGACCTCGTAGGCGGCGTCCCCCGCCGAGGTCCCGGTGACAAGCAGCGACCGCGCGCGGTGCAGGCGCAGGCGCTTGACGAACTGAAGCGGTGACTGTGTCGTCGCTGCCTTGAAGTGGTGGTGCAGCGCTGAGGCGCTCATGCCCGCGTGGCGGGTGATGGCCTCGATGGTCATGGGCTCACAGTAACGCTCGCTCAGGAACCGTACGACACCAGCGATGCGGTGGGCGCTGCTGTCGCGCAAGGCGTAGTCCCTTAGTAGCGCCCCTTGCGGCCCTCGAAGCACCAGGTAGCTGACCTCGCGCACGAGTTGTGGCGCCAAGACACGCCGATCCAGCGGGTCGGCGACCGCGACGAGCAGGCGATGCAGCGCGACGAGTAGCCCGTCACAGGGCGCACACGTCTGCAGCGCCGCGCGGGCAACCTCGGCGTCGCCGTCTATGGGCATATCACCCATCTCGACGAGCAGCGTGCTGACGACCGCCACGTCGACCGGCAGCACCAAAACCAGGAACGGACGTTCGGGGCTGGCCGTTAGGATTTCACTCTCGATCGGCAGCGTCAGCGTGCAGACGAGGTAGTCCTTCTCACCGTAGTCGATGGTCCCGCCGCCCATGTGGGCCCGCTTGTCGCCTTGCGCCACGACCACGATCGACGGCCCGTAGACGCACGGTTGGGGGGCGGTCGGTGCGTCAGCGCGACCGAGCATGAGGCCGGTCTCTGGGAACTCGATGAAGCCCGGCGCTGGGAGTTGCGAGCGGAGGGTGTCTGCGAGCTGTTTGAGCGCGTCCATAGGACAATTGTGTCAACAATTGAGCACTAAGGCACGCACCAAGTCACCAACACGGAGTTTTGGGCAAAAGGCTCGGAGGAACCCGCTAACGCATTTGAAGCGTCGGCCCTATCGTCTGGTCCATGGGATCGTCTGGTCACGCCGGCCGACGGCCTGCGCAGCACTCCCCCTCCCTTAAGACACCGGAGACGCCTATGCCCCTTGATCACTACGTCACGCTCGGCCGCTCAGGCCTACGCGTCAGCCCGCTGTGCCTCGGAACCATGACCTTCGGCGAGGACTGGGGCTGGGGCTCTAGCGTCGCCGACTCCAAGGCGATCATCGACGCCTTCATGGCCGCGGGCGGCAACTTCGTCGACACCGCCAACATCTACACGAAGGGCCACTCCGAGGTGATCATCGGCGATCACCTTGGCAGCGACCCCGGTCGCCGACAGCGGGCTGTCATCGCTACCAAGTTCACCGGCAACCTGTATCGCAACGACCCAAACGGTGGCGGCGCGGGGCGTAAGTCGATCATCCAACAGTGCGAGAACAGCCTGCGCCGGCTGCAGACCGACTACATCGATGTGTACTGGATGCATATGTGGGACATGGTCACCCCGATCGACGAGACGATGCGCGCGCTCGACGATCTGGTGCGGGATGGCAAGGTCCGCTACATCGGTGCCTCCGACACACCTGCGTGGAAGATCAGCCAGGCCCAGATGATCGCCGAGATGCGCAACCTAGTGCCGTTCGTCGGCCTACAGATCGAGTACTCGCTGCTGGAGCGGACGGTCGAGGCTGAACTGATCCCGATGGCCCAGGAGTTGGGGCTGGGGGTAACGCCGTGGTCGCCGCTTAAGAGCGGCGTCCTGACAGGCAAGTTCAAACGCGGCGGCGAGGGCTCCAGCCGGGGTATCGGGGCGAACATGCACCTGACCGACAAGACCTTCGATCTGCTCGATGTTATGCACGAGGCGGCCTCGGCCCTCGACACGACGCCGGCCCGGATCGCCATCAACTGGGTCCACAACCGCCCCGGGGTGACATCGACGATCATCGGCGCGCGCACGATGGCGCAGCTCGAGGACAATGTCGCGGCCCTCGACGTCCGGCTGCCTGCAGACCTGATCGCCAAGCTCGAGGCGGCGACCACACCGGACCTGCCGTTCCCGATCGACATCTTGAACAATATGCGTGGCTTCGGCAACGGCGGCGCCACGGTCAACGGCCACGCGGCCGAGGCCTTTTACTTGGCGCCGGTCGGGGACGATGACCGCTACTAGCTAAGCTTTGGCTCTATCGGTGTAGAGTTTTCGTCAGCGCACGCCGCCAACGCCTCTGTTGGGGCAACAAGCTCGCTGGACGGTCTCTTGCGTCGCACACAATCGAGAGGCATGGATGATTATTGAAGACACCATTCGGTGGACCCGCGGCGAGATCGTCGAGTGTTGGTCCTTGGCAATCCTTGGAGCCTGCTTTGTGGGGCTTGCCCTGCTGTATTGGAAGACCTCGACGAGCGAGCAAACACGCGCGCTGATCTGGCCATTTCTCGTGGCCGGCGGGTTACTCCTCGTACTTGGCATCATTGGCATCTTCCTGAACCACGCGCGACTCGTGTCTTTTCAGGCCGGTTTTGATGCGAACCCGGTAGCCTTCGCCGCCGCTGAGAAGCTGCGGGTCGAGGGCTTCCTCTCGTTGTACCAATACACGCTCGCCACCGCCTCGCTGTTGTTGGCCTGCGGCCTCGGGCTCTTTTGGCTGCGACACACCCCCGTCTCAAGGGGGATCAGTTTGGCGCTCGTGGTGGTCGGACTGGGGATCTTGGTGGTGGACCACCTGTCAGAGGCTAATGCTCACCGCTACTATGCGGCCCTAGTTGCCCAGGATGGGGCGGCGCTTCAGGACGGAGGCGCGGCCTCCAGCATCGCCCATTCGCCGCCCAACGCTGAGTCGGACCGAACTCAATAAGAGCGATCCCGACCAGCGATCCCGACCCCAGCGATCCCAGAGCGATCCCGACCCAGAGAAGTCGAAGGCTTTAGAGTCATTTGAGGCAAACCGGACCCAAGGTGTGTGGAAACACCAGTCCAGCCAAGAGCCTACGGTAGGGGGCGTGTACCTTGAACGTGGTGTAGAGGTCCGGCGTGGCGAGCTCGCTCCTAGCTCGCTTCCGGTGATGGCGATGGTCGCTAACGCAATCGGTGACAAACGGGGATGTCGGCTTGTGAAAACGAGTAAGAACAGGTAGTTACAAGCGCGTTTAAACTTCGGTTCAA
>JAPKCG010000355.1 GCA_028823055.1 Sphingomonas bacterium | reverse complement strand
CACATCTACAAGCTTGGCGACCTGCCTTATCAGTCGCAGATCACCGCGCTGGCTGCGATCCTGGCCGACATCGGCCAAGCCTATGACCAGACGGCCGTCCGACAGAAACTCGAACGGTGGTACTGGTGCGGCGTATTCGGTGAGCTGTACGGATCGGCCGTCGACACGCGGATTTCGCGAGATTTCCTCGAAACGCCGGCTTGGTTGCTCGGCAGCGCTGGCGAGCCGACCACCGTGTCGGAAGCTTCTTTCCACCCCGACCGGCTGAACAGCATGCGCATGCGTGTCTCCGCCGCCTATCTCGGGCTCCATGTCCTGCTGATGAAGATCGGGGCTGAGGACTTTATTACCGGTGACAAGTTCGACCACATCGTCTTTTTCGACCAGAACGTCGATATCCATCACATCTTTCCGCAGGCCTGGTGCAAGGCGAAAAAGCTGGAATGGAAGGATTATGACTGCGTCATCAACAAGACGCCGCTGACGGATCGCACGAACCGGATCATTGGGGGGGGTGCGCCATCCGAGTATCTTGCACGACTCGAAGCAGGGAGCGAGAAGCATCAGGCCGTCCCTACGGACAAGCTCGACCCTTTCCTGCGCTCGCATCTGATCGATCCAGCATTACTGCGTGCCGACGATTTCGACGCGTTCATGCGTGCTCGAAAAGCCAGTCTTCTCAGCTTGATCGAAACAGCCATGGGCAAAGCGCCGCTTCCCATCGTCGCCGACAACGACGCCGGCGACGACGATGTGGATGAAGACGGCGCGCCGATCGCCGCCGAATAGCCGCAGAAACATTTCCCGAAAGAACAGCCCCCCATGCCCCGCACACCCCGCCGTTCGTCCTCGTCTGAAAAATCCGTCGATGCTCTCACCCATGACGAGGCGACGCGGATCAACAATCCGACGGCGGAGCTCGCCAGTCTTTACGAGCAGCAGCAGGAGCAGCTGGGCGGGGAGGCGGTGCGGATGACGGTGCCGCGGGCGCGGCCGCTGGAGAGGGGCGAGCGGCGCGAGAGGGATGGGGATCTCGATCCGCAGCTGGTGTGGAACGGGGCGAGCATCCGCATCACCAAAGAGCAGATGGAGGAGCTGGCGGCGACGGGGCGGCTGGAGCTGGGGGATGCGCAGCTCATCTGGCGGGGCAAGGACACGGCCGACTGGTCCGACCTCGTGGTCAACGCGCCGCCCATCTACATCCAGGAAAAGGTGAAGCCGAAGGCGATCATCGAGGCGCTGAAGAAGCGCACGAAGAAGGGCCGGGAGGCGGCCTCCGACGCGCCCGATCTCTTTGCCGATTTCAACGGCCTCGACGATCCGGAGGACGCGACGGAGTTCTATCAGCACTCCAAGCACTGGACCAACCGCATGATCCTCGGAGACTCGTTGCAGGTGATGGCGAGCTTGGCCCAGCGCGAGGCGCTGGCTGGCAAGGTGCAGTGCATCTATTTCGACCCGCCCTATGGCATCAAGTTCAACTCGAACTGGCAGGTCTCTACCCTGTCGCGCGACGTCAAGGACGGCAAGGCCGAGGAGATCACCCGAGAGCCGGAGCAGGTGAAGGCGTTTCGCGACACTTGGAAGGACGGCATCCACTCCTACCTCACCTATCTTCGCGACCGGCTGACCATTGCCCGCGAACTCTTGACCGAGAGCGGCTCGATCTTCGTCCAGATCGGCGACGAGAACGTCCATCGGGTGCGGGCGGTGATGGATGAGGTTTTTGGGGAAGAGAATTCTGTCGCGATTATTAATGCCGTGAAAACTACAAGCTCGACATCGGAGCATTTGGCAGGGATTTCCGACAGTGTCTTATTTTATTGCAAAAATCGTGAATATTTAAAGTATCGATCGCTATTCAAGATGAAAGAGGTCGGGGCTGAGGGTACGACACAGTACAAATTCAAGATATCCAATGATGGAGTCGGCTGGGCGCGACTGGGGAAAAGCGAAAAATCGGTTCCTGATGATTTCAAAATTTTTGCCCCTGATAATTTAACCAGTCAGCGTCCCCCTGGATCATTTCCTGTAAATGCATATGGCAGGCCGTTTACGCCAGGCCGAGGTTACTGGAAAACTCACGCTAAAGGATTTCAAAGACTTTCTAGCGCGGGAAGACTGCACCCAATCGGCCAAACATTGATGTACCGGCGAATGTTGAGCGACTTTGCCGTTTCACCAATCACAAATTTATGGCGCGATGTGTTGATGACGGGTTTTTCTGAAGAGAAAACTTATGTCGTTCAAAGCTCAAGCAAGATAGTAGAGCGCTGCATTCTCATGGCCACAGACCCCGGTGATCTCGTCCTCGATCCGACCATGGGCTCCGGCACCACGGCCACCGTCGCCGAGCAGTGGGGCCGTCGTTGGATCACTATCGACACGTCCCGCGTCGCCATGGCGCTGGCCCGCACACGGCTGATGAGCGCGCGCTACCCCTATTATCTCCTCGCTGACAGTCCGGAAGGGCAGCAGAAGGAAGGCGAGATCACCCGCCAGCCGCCAAAGAATGCCACAACCCATGGCGATATCCGCCAGGGCTTCGTCTATGACCGCGCGCCGCACATCACGCTGAAATCCATCGCCAACAATCCCGAGATCGACGAGATTTGGGAGCGCTTCCAGACCGAGCTGGAGCCGCTGCGGGAGAGGCTCAACGCGGCCCTTGGCCGCATCGGCGAGCGGGCGGGCCTGGCCGATGCCGGCGAGACCGGCCCGTGGGAGGAGTGGGAGATCCCTCGGCACCCGGCAGAGCCATGGGACGCCAAGCTTCAGAAGGAGCACGCCAAGGCGCTCGACACGGAGAAGTCCGACAAGATCCGCGCCAAGGCCGTGAAGACAATCAACGACGCCCTTGGCCGCGACTATACGCTGGAGACGTTGCCCGAACGGCCGGCCGAGCCCTGGGGCGAAGACAAGGCGCTCGCGGCGGAACTTCTCGCAAAATGGTGGGAGAAGCGCATCGCCCGCCAGCGGGAGATCGACGCCTCGATCGCCGCGCGCGCTGATGTCGAATATCTCTACGATCGGCCTCATGCCGATCCAGGCCGCGTCCGCGTCGCCGGGCCCTTCACCGTCGAGAGCCTGTCGCCGCACCGTGTGGTGACCGCCCGCGACGACGTGCTGGAAGCCGAGCTCAAGGCCGAGGCCGGTGAACTCCAGCGCGCGCCCGGCTCCGAGCCCGAAGCCGACTTCGGCGCGATGATCCTCGAAAACCTCCGCAGCGCCGGCGTCCACCAGCAGGATAAGGCGGACCGCATCACCTTCTCGGCCATCGAGCCGCTGCCGGTCGACCCGGAGATGGTGAAACAGGAGAAGGGTCGGGAGAAGGGCGGGGGCTGGCTCGCTGCCATCGGCCATTACCAGGATGGCGAGGGCCGCGAAAAGCGCGCCGGCATTCTCATCGGCCCGGAATTCGGCACCTTGTCGCGCAGCCAGATCACCGGCGCGGCCAGAGAGGCGGCCGACGCCCGGCTCGACGCGCTGATCGCCTGCGCCTTCAACTTCGAGGCGGGCGCCTCCGATCTCGTCCGGCTGCTGCACCTGCCGATCATCAAGGCGCGGATGAACCCCGACCTCCACATGGCCGACGATCTGAA
>JAPKCG010000354.1 GCA_028823055.1 Sphingomonas bacterium | reverse complement strand
CACCGCATCGTTTCGCGGCGCAGGCGCGCTGCGGACCAGCGAAGTGTCGATCGCCTGCGTCCGGCGGCTGGCGGCATAAAATGCCAGGATGATCGACATGCCGACAAATATTGCCGCCAGTATCGCGGTCATGCGCGTCAGGAAATCCGCCGCCCCGCGTGCGGACATCAACCCGGAGGGACTGCCGCCCATGCCAAGTCCGCCACCTTCCGAGCGCTGCATGAGAATCACCGTCACCAGCGCGGCGGCGATGATGGCGTGAATGGCGAGCAGAAACGTGAACATGACGGTCGAAAATCCCAGCTGGACGCCGGCGGTGAGACGCCTGCGAAGGCGCGCACATAGGCGAGGCGGCAGGTACGATCAACCGGCCGCACCGGGGGGCCTAAGCCGCGATTACTGAATAAAGTGAGGAAACAAGCCGCCAGGGCACGCGTTATGATTGCGTAACGAGACCCGTGAGGGTGATAGAAAATCGGAAAAACAATCGTGTCCAACGCCTTAGAATCGCTATCGATCTGGATGACGGCACTGGTCGATTATGTACGGTCGGGTGAGCCGGATCTCACCAACCGGCAGATGGCGCTCCTGCTGCTGGTCTATCTGCGCCCCGGCCCGCACACCGTCCGTGGCCTTGCCCGCGCGCTCAACGTATCGAAGCCGGTCGTTACGCGCGCCTTGAACAGACTGGGTGCGCTCGGCTATCTGCGCCGACAGCGTGACGACAGCGACAAGCGCAATATCTTCGTTGCGCGCACTTCCGAAGGGGCAGATTTTCTTGAAGAGTTCGGCCATTTCATCGGCGACCCAGACCCCGCCGATCCCGACCCAGCCGGTCAAAGAGCGGCATTCGCGTAAGGCATTCGCCTTGACCGGGCCGTCGGTCACGCTCGACCCCGTGACACATGCCGTACGCGGCGATCTGGCCGATGTCCGGCTCGCCGAATATGTCTTCGCCCCGCATTACGCCGCACCGATGCTGTGCAGAGCGAACCGGTCGATCACGCTCAACCCTTTGCGTACAGGCGGGGAGCCGCTCGCCGATCTGCCCGATGGCGAGCCGTTCGAGGTTTTGGAGCTTGCGGGCGACAATGCCTGGGGGATCGCGCCCGAACGCGGGCTGGTGGGCTTCGTCGACCGGACCGCGCTGGATCCAGTGGAGCCGATTACGGCATGAGCGTTGCGGTTTTTATCGATGGTGCGGTCGGTACGACCGGGCTTGAAATCCGCGACCGTCTGACGGGGCGCGACGACGTTTCGTTGATCGTGCTCGACGATGATCAGCGTAAGGACGTCGATGCCCGCCGGATCGCGCTGAACGACAGCGACATCGCCATCCTGTGTCTGCCGGACGATGCCGCCAAGGATGCGGTCGCGCTGATCGACAACGACCGCACTCGCGTTATCGACGCCTCCAGTGCGCATCGGGTTGCCAACGGGTGGACCTATGGCTTTCCCGAACTGGGGTTCGATGTTGCCGCAGCGCGGTTCGTGTCCAACCCAGGCTGCTATCCAACCGGTTTCCTTGCGCTCGTTGCGCCATTAATCCGTGCTGGATTGATCTCCGCCGATTGGCCGCTGACCGTCAATGCGGTGTCGGGCTATTCGGGCGGTGGCAAGGCGCTGATCGAGCGGGTCGAGGGCGACCCGACACTGGCATTTCGCGATTACGGTTTTGCGCTGTCGCACAAACACGTCCCCGAAATGCAATTACATGCCGGGCTTACTTACGCACCCGTCTTCGCGCCCACCGTCACCCGCGCGTTTCGCGGCATGATCGTCGAGGTGCCGCTGCCCCTGGCTGCGATGCCGGGCAAGCCAGATGCGGACGCAATCGCCAATACGCTGTCGGAATTCTTCGCGGACAGCCGCGTCGTCACCGTTCATGGCGACCGCCCCGATGAACTGTTGATCGACGTCGATGCGGTGCCGTCCGACCGGCTCGATCTTTACGTGTTCGCCAGCCCCGATGGCGGTCAGGCCAGGCTCGTCGCGACTCTCGATAATCTGGGCAAGGGCGCAAGCGGCGCCGCGGTCCAATCGCTCAACATCATGGCGGGGGCCGACCCGCATGAGGGATTAGTGCTATGAACAACGCTCCTTCCCGTCGTCCACGAACCCCGGTCGGCAAACTGCTGCTATTCGGCGCGACCGGCGATCTGGCGCAGCGAATGCTGCTGCCGTCGCTCTATGGCTTGCACATGGACGGGCTGTTGCCCGACGGGCTGACGATCACCGGATCGGCGCGATCCGAATATGATGACAAGGCGTATCGCGATTTCGCCAAGGAGGCACTGGACGAGTTCCTGCCCAAGGACATGAAAGACGCCAAGGTTCTGAAATCGTTTCTGGACCGCCTGTTTTTCCAGCCTTGCGATCTGTCGGATGAAAAGACCTTCCCCGCACTCGCCGACAAGGTCGGCGACGTTACCGGCGGTCTCGCCATTTTCCTGTCGACCGCGCCCTCGTTGTTCGAACCCGCGGTCAAGGGGCTCGAAAAGGTCGGGCTGGCGGGCAAGACCGTGCGGATCGGGCTCGAAAAGCCGCTGGGCTACGACCTTGCCTCGTCGATTGAGATCAACGACACCGTCGGATCGGTTTTCGCCGAACCACAGATTTTCCGCATCGACCATTATCTGGGCAAGGAAACGGTCCAGAACATTCTGGCGCTGCGGTTCGGCAACAGCTTTTTCGAACCGATCTGGAATGCGACCGGCATCGACAACATCCAGATCACGATTGCAGAGACGGTCGGCCTAGAAGACCGCGCAGGCTATTATGAAAGCGCGGGCGCGTTGCGCGACATGGTCGCCAATCACATGCTTCAACTGCTCGCGCTGATCGCGATGGAGCCGCCCGCCAATTACGACCCCACCGAAATTCGCGACGAAAAGTCAAAGATATTCCGTGCGCTACGCCAGATGGCGCCCGAGGACGTGCCCGCCTGCACCGTGACCGGCCAATATGTCGCGGGCGCGGTGAAGGGAGAAATCGTCAAGGGCTATGACGACGAACTCGGCTATGATTCCGACGTCGAAACCTTCGTCGCGATCAAGGCGCATGTCGACAATTGGCGCTGGCAGGGCGTGCCCTTCTATCTGCGCACCGGCAAACGCCTGCCCGTTCGCCGCAGCGAGATCGCGATCCAGTTCAAACCCGTGCCGCATTCGATGTTCGCAGGGCGCGGCGGGCTGCTCCAGCCGAATACGCTCGTCATCCGGTTGCAGCCTGAAGAATATATCGAGCTGCTCGTCATGTCGAAAGAGCCCGGACTCGACCGTGAAGGCGTTCGCCTGCGCGAAGTGCCGCTGAAGCTTAGCCTCGATGCCGAATATTCGGGCACCCGGCGTCGGATCGCGTATGAACGGTTGTTGCTCGATCTGATCGAGGGCGACCAGACGTTGTTCGTGCGGCGTGACGAGGTCGAGGCGCAATGGACGTGGATCGATGCGATCCGCGCGGGCTGGACCGCGAATACGACCAAACCCAAACACTATCCTGCGGGCACCTGGGGCCCGTCCGCCGCGATCGCGCTGACCGAGCGTGACGGCGTGACCTGGATGGACGACTGATCTTTTAATTTTCGAGAGACTGACATGACCGAAATCGAATGGTGGGAATATGACGACGCGGACGAATTCG
>JAPKCG010000353.1 GCA_028823055.1 Sphingomonas bacterium | reverse complement strand
ATCGGCGGTGGGGTGACTGGTCGCGAGTATGGCGACGGCGAGGCCTGCGGCAACCAGCATCTTGCGACGATCACGCATCGGACTTCCACCTCCCAGTCAGGGTATCGTTAACCCAAAAGCCAGGGCGGGGGAAGCGAAGATCAGGCGGCGACGTCGATCCGCGCATGGCGCGCACGATCACGCCCCGCCGCCTTCGCCTCGAACAGCGCGAGGTCCGCCTGACGGTACATGCGTTTCCAGTCGATCTCGGTCAGCAAGGGACCCGTGCATGCGCCGATGCTTGCGGTGACGGTCAAGTCGAATGGCATTCGTTGCGTGCGCAAAGTGTCGAGAACCTCCATCGCCGAGAGCGTCGAGGTGGCGGGGGCCAGGATCGCGAATTCCTCACCGCCAAGCCGTGCGATCAGCGAACCGTCGGGCACGGATGCGCGCATCGCGCGCGCGAAAACGCGTAGCACTTCGTCACCGCCGTCGTGACCGATGGTTTCATTGACGTGCTTGAAATGGTCGATGTCGGCCAGGATCAGCAGCTGGTCGCCCGCACGCCCCAGCCCCTGTTCGAGAAAAGCGCGACGGTTGAGCAATCCCGTCAGCGGATCGGTGGCGGCGAGCAGACGTGCGGCGACTTCCTGTTCGCGTGCATGATCGCGTTCGCGGCTCAGCAAATGGATCCGATAGGAAATAGCCAGGCTGGACAGCAGCGCCTCGAACGTCATCGCCAGGATCGTCGAATGATCGATCCAGAATGAATAGGGCGCGAGGTGGAGATTGTTGGCGACCCGCAGCCCGGCAAAGACGACCGGCGCGGCCCAGGCGATCGCGAACACCCACAAATAATCGCTTCGCTGCGTATAGGCGCGGACGATCGTGGGGATGACGACGGTAAGAACCAGAATGTTCGACGCCGCGAATAAACGATCGAACAGCATCGCGTTCACCGGCGCGAACAGGACGAAACCGAGCGCCGCGACGAGGATCGAGGCCGCAGACGCATTGGCGAGCTTGCCCAGCCAACCGGCGAAGATGCGTTGCTCGAAAAAGCTGCGCGCGAACGACAGGGCGGCGGCCATCGCGATTGCCAGCGTGGCGTAATTCACGCGGATGCGATCAAGGTTGGAGACATCGGGGAATGCCCAGGCAAACGCCCCCGATGACGAAAAGGCGTAGATGCCGAGCGTCGCCACCATCACGCAATAGGCAAGCTGGAACCGATATCGAAGCGCGCGCCACAAAGCGAGATTTTGGACGACGAGCGCGAGGCACAGCCCGGCAAACCCCGCATAGACCGATCCGAGCAACAGATTCGACCGCGCGCTTTGCGCAGGGGTGGCGACGCTGGGGCCGAGAACGATGCCACGCGTGTTACTGGCATCATGAACGCGCCACAGCAGCGCGACGATCGCCTGCTGGCGGACGGGGAAAGCGACTTCCGCCACCGCGCCGAGCTGGATGTGGCGCGACAGGCTATGCTGATCCAGCGCGATCCGCGCGATCTCACCATCCGCATAGCGTGCATAAATCTCCGAACGGCCCTGCCACACGCTGGAATATCGCACGACGATCGGGCTCCCACGCCCCAACCCGGCTGGCAGCCGCGTCGCGATGACATCGAAATCACCGCTGCCGAGTGACGATTGCCGAGTGGTGCAATCGAACCTGCGCGGGGCCGCAAACAGCTGTTGAGGCGAAAGCGCCTGTTGCATTGGCGCGATGCAGGTGGAAATCGGTGTCCCGACCAGGCCGGCCTGCGCCTGAGCCTGCGCCGTCAGGATGAGCAGCAGGCCCATGAGACAGGCGGAAAAAAGCCGGATCGGCCGTGCGTAAAGCAATATTTTTGCAGCGGACGACCAAAGCATTGCAGCCGTATAGCGAGCGTTGGCAAACAACCCGTAAAGGATCGCACGGAGACATTTGCGTTGAATCGGGGAAAATCTGCGCCGGTCAGACGATACGCGCCTCGCTCGCGTGGCGAACCGCATCGACGATAATGGTGCCCGCTTCCGCTCGATAGCGCAACAAATAGGGGTAGGTTATTGCGATTTCGCCGCGCCCGGCCCCGGCCAATGGGCGCGTGGCAGCCTGGGCTGCGGATAGCGTGACCACGGTGTCCGCGATCCGGTCGGCCAGACGCCGCGTCGCACGCGGATCGATTTGCGCAAGATAGCGGCGAATATGATCGAGATCGGCGACCGCGCCCTCGGTCCAGTAAAAGCGGATCATGACATCGGCCGCACCGGACGATCTGGTCCCCAGCTATCCAGTCCCCAGCTATCCAGTCCCCAGCTATCCAGCCCCCAACTATCCAGCCCCCAACTATCCAGCCCCCAACTATCCAGCCAATGCATGACTGCGTCGTGGTCGAGCAGGCGACCGGCGGCGATATCCGCATCGGCCCGCCGATCCAGCCCCGCGATCGCCGCAGCATCGTCGAATACTCTACCCGGATCGGCGCGGCGCTGAACGTCCATTGTCGGCAGGTATCACGAAAAACGGAGGCAAATCATCGATTCGCCTCCGTTTCGGATACATTTGGTTCCCAGCGACTATTCGGCGTCGACGGTCGATTTCTTCCGCGGTTTCTTGCGCGGCTTTTTCGGTGCGGCGGGCTCGATCTCGAACGACAGCGCGCCGTCTTTCATCTTCACCGTGACTTCGCCGCCATGAACCAGCTTGCCGAACAACAATTCCTCGGCAAGCGGCTGCTTGATCTTCTCCTGGATCAGGCGACCCATCGGACGTGCGCCGTAAAGCTTGTCATAGCCCTTTTCGGTGAGCCAGCTCTTCGCCGCATCGTCGAGGCTGATGTGGACGTTGCGGTCGGCAAGCTGAAGTTCGAGCTGGAGCACGAATTTCTCGACGACGCGCGCGACGACCTCGGTCGGCAGATAGCCGAAGGGGACGATCGCATCGAGGCGGTTGCGGAATTCCGGCGTGAACAGTTTCTGTACCGCCTGTTCGTCCTCACCCTCGCGGGTCAGATTGCCGAAGCCCACCGTCTCGCGCGCCATGTCGGACGCGCCGGCATTCGTCGTCATAATCAGGATGACGTTGCGGAAATCGACGGTCTTGCCGTGCTGATCGGTCAGGCGACCATTATCCATTACCTGCAACAGGATGTTGAACAGGTCGGGATGCGCCTTTTCGATTTCGTCGAGCAGCAGCACGCAATGCGGGTTTTGATCGACCGCATCGGTCAGCAGGCCACCCTGATCGAACCCGACATAGCCCGGCGGCGCACCGATCAGCCGGCTGACCGAATGGCGTTCCATATATTCGGACATGTCGAACCGCTGGAGCGGGATGCCCATGATGCTGGCAAGCTGTTTGGCGACCTCTGTCTTGCCGACGCCGGTCGGGCCGGTGAACAGGTAATTACCGATCGGCTTTTCAGGTTCCCGCAGGCCAGCACGCGCCAGCTTGATCGCGGACGACAGTTTTTCGATCGCCGAATTCTGACCGAAAACGACGCGCTTCAGATCGGTTTCCAGCGTCGACAACGCCGCCTTGTCATCGGCCGACACCGATTTCGGCGGGATGCGCGCCATCGTCGCGATGACCGCCTCGATCTCCTTCGACGTAATCGTCTTGCGGCGCTTCGACGGGGCGACGAGCATCTGCATCGCGCCGACTTCATCGATCACGTCGATCGCCTTGTCGGGCAATTTGCGGTCGTTGA
>JAPKCG010000024.1 GCA_028823055.1 Sphingomonas bacterium | reverse complement strand
ATTGACGCGGCATATCCTGACCGCGCTGCCCGGTAGCGCCGGGGGTGTTGCTGCGGCGCTGGCGACAGGGGACGAGGGAGGGATCGAGGCAGAAGACGCCGATGCGATGCGGCGCGCGGGGCTGGCGCATTTGCTCTCGGTCAGCGGTCTGCACATCACCGCGGTGGTTGGCGCGGCGATGTTGATCGTGCTTCGCCTGCTTGCGCTTAGCCCGTGGCTGGCGCTTCGACTGCGGCTGCCGATCGTCGCCGCGATCGCCGGGGCGGCGGCGGCAGTTGGCTATACGCTGCTCACGGGCAGCCAGGTCCCCACCATCCGGTCATGCGTCGGCGCGCTGCTCGTGCTCGCGGCATTGGCGATGGGGCGGGAGGCGATGACGTTGCGCCTGGTCGCCACCGGCGCGACCATCGTCCTGATTTTCTGGCCGGAAACGATCGCGGGACCGAGCTTCCAGCTCTCCTTCGCCGCGATTACCGCCATCGTCGCGCTCCATGAACATCCGCGCGTCGTCGGCTGGTTCGAACGGCGCGACGACGGGGTGGTGCGCCGCGTCGCGCGGGGTGCCGCATCGCTGTTGCTCACCGGGCTCGTTGTCGAAGCGGCGCTGATGCCGATCGCGGTCTATCATTTCCACAAGGCGGGACTTTACGGCGCGGCGGTCAATATCGTCGCGATCCCATTGACGACGTTCATCATCATGCCGCTCGAAGCACTGGCGCTGATCGCCGATAGCGTTGGCCTCGGCGCGCCATTCTGGTGGCTGGCTGGTGCGGCATTGCATGGGTTGTTGTGGATGGCGCACATCGTATCCGCGACACCGGGCGCCGCGACGATGCTTCCCGCGATGCCGACGAGTGCTTTTGCGGCGATGGTTGCCGGTGGGGTCTGGCTGGCGCTGTGGCGGACGCGCGTCCGATTGTGGGGAGCGATGCCGTTGCTGATCGGGGCCGGATGGGCGCTGACGACGCCCGCGCCCGGCCTGCTCGTCACAGGTGATGGCAGACATGTCGCGATCCGGACATCGTCGGGTCTCGCGCTGCTGCGCGAGCGCGCGGGTGATTACACGCGAACTACGCTCGCGGAAAATACGGGCGTCGACACCGATCCGCTCGCGCTCGACGACGTCGCGTGTGCGCGCTGCGGTCCCGATGCCTGTATCGTCGATTGGTCGGCCAACAGCCGCCGCATTCGTCTGTTCGCGACACGGAGCAGTTATTCCATTCCCTATCCGGCGCTGATCGATGCTTGCAAAGCGGCGGACATCGTTATCAGCGACCGCCGCTTGCCGCGCGGTTGCACACCAGGCTGGTTGAAGCTTGACCGTTCGACACTGGCCAGAACCGGCGGTGTCGCGATCACGCTGTCGACCGGCCGGATCACGACCGTGCGACAAGCGGGGGATCGTCACCCGTGGCGCGATCCCCCGTCGGTTTCGCGATCGATCAATCGTACCGGCGCAAGATACCCGAAAGCTTACCCTGCACGCGGACGTTATCGGGAGGATAACGCTGAGGGTCATAGGCGCGGTTGGCGGGATCCAGGCGAATCATCGCGCCTTCGCGACGGAAATATTTGAGCGTCGCCTCGCTTTCCTCGATCAACGCCACGACGATCTCGCCATCACGCGCTACGTCAGTGCGGCGGATCAGCGCATAATCGCCGTCGAGAATCCCCGCCTCGACCATCGAATCGCCCGACACCTCAAGCGCATAATGTTCGCCGGAACCGAGCAATGCGGCTGGCACCGCCAACATGCTGCTCCCCTCGAACGCCTCGATCGGCACACCCGCTGCAATCCGCCCGTGCAGCGGAATCTCGACGACATCGTTGGCGGGTTCGGGCATCGCGCGTACATTGCCGCCGCTCGCATTCGTTTGCGGCGCGGTCGCTTGTGGCAAGGTCTGTTGAGTGGCGGGACGCACACCCTTTTTCTCGGGTCGTTCGGGCATCCGTATCACCTCAAGCGCACGTGCGCGATTGGGCAGGCGACGGATGAAATTGCGTTCCTCCAGCGCAGAGATCAGTCGATGCACCCCCGACTTCGACTTCAGATCGAGCGCCTCCTTCATTTCCTCGAACGACGGCGAAATGCCGGTTTCCTCAAGGCGATCGTTGATGAAGCACACAAGCTCGTGCTGTTTACGGGTCAGCATGACGTTCCTCCGTCCAGAACAGACAAGGAACTCCTAGGGAACGCGAGCGGTCCCGTCAAGCGATGACAAGGATATCCGCCGAGTCGCCCGCGCGGGCGGCGGGGGCGTGGGCAGACCGGATGACGAGGACGTTCGACCGGGCCAGCGTCCGCAACATCGAACTGTCCTGGATCGTCGATACGTGGACCCGGCCCTCGATCAACTCGGCACGCAAATAGTCGGTGCGCGCATTGTTCGCGGGCAAATCCTCGCCGAGTGTCGCCTGGGTGATGAGGGGCAGCGGATCGCGCGCGCCGCCCAGATGCGCAACGAGCGGGCGCACGAAGAGCAGCGCCGTCACGAAGACCGAAACCGGATTGCCGGGCAGGCCGAGCATCACCGCCTGACCCAATCGACCCGCCATCATCGGCTTGCCCGGACGCAGCGCGATTCGCCAGAAATCGATGGTGCCGCCTGCTGCTTCCAGTGCGGGGCGGACGAGATCATGGTCGCCCACCGAAGCGCCGCCCGTCGTGACGACGATGTCGGCATCGATCGTGCGAAATGCGTCGGTCAGGGTCGACAGATCGTCGCGGATGATCCCCAGCGTTACGATCTCGACCGGCAAATCCGCCAGCATTGCCGCGAGCATCGGCGAATTGGATTCGGGCAACGCGAGATCGTCCGATGCCGATCCGGGAGCGACCAGTTCATCCCCCGTTGCCAGCACGGCGATACGGACTTTTCGACGCACTGTCACATCGCGCGCGCCGCCGGTAATCGCGACTGCAAGCCGCTGCGGCGTCAATCGCTCTCCAGCCGCGACGAGCGTGTCACCCGTCGAAAAGTCGAGGCCGCGTTGCCGGATATTGCGCCCGCGATGCGGCGGCCCCTCGCCATCAAGTGCAATCCGCGTGCCGTCGACCGCCGCCTCTTCCTGCACCAGTACCGTGTCAGCGCCCGGCGGCATCGCCGCACCCGTGAAAATCCGGACGGTTTCACTGGCCCCGACAGAATGAGCGAAGGGCCGTCCCGCTGCACTCTCGCCGATCCGCGTCCACGGCCCAGGCAAATCATCGAAGCGGATCGCATAGCCGTCCATCGCCGACAGGTCGGCGGCGGGCTGCGTCCGGCGCGCGACGATCGGTTCGGCGACCCAGCGTCCCGACGCCTGGGCAATGGGCAGCGATTCGATTTCCAGCGGCTTCTTCAGCGCGAAGATCCGTGCCTGCGCCTCCGGGATCGGGATCAGCGTCACGATGCGGCGCGGAAGTCGGATTTGCCGCCGGTCTTTTCGATCAGGTGAATATCGCCGATCGTCATCGTCTTATCGATCGCCTTTGCCATGTCATAAATGGTGAGCAACGCGACCGATACCGCAGTCAGCGCCTCCATCTCGACTCCCGTTTTCGCATCGGTGGCGGTCGTTGCGGTCGCGACGATGCCGCCATCGCCGACCGCTATGTCGAGCGTGACGCGGGTGAGGGGCAGGGGGTGGCAAAGCGGGACAAGGTCGCTCGTCCGTTTCGCGGCCATGATGCCTGCAACGCGCGCGACCGCGATGACGTCGCCCTTCTTCGCGCTGCCCGAACGGATAGCGGTCAGCGCCGCGTCGCTCATGGTAATCCGCCCCGTCGCGATCGCCTGGCGCGTCGTCACCGCCTTGCCGCCGACATCGACCATGTGCGCGGCCCCGGCCGAGTCGAGATGGGTGAGGTCGCTCATGCCACCATTGCCCGCGTCGCGGCCTCGACATCGTCCTGCCGCATCAGCGCTTCGCCGATCAGGAAACAATGGATGCCGTGCTGCGCCATCGCATCGAGGTCCGCACGTGTCGTCAGCCCGCTTTCCGCGACGAAGGTGCAATCCACAGGTGCCTTGCCGACCAGCTCATAGGTTCTTTGAAAATCGACGGTGAAATCGCGCAGGTCGCGATTATTGACTCCTATCAGCCGCGATTTCAACTTGAGCGCGCGCTCAAGTTCATGCGCGTCGTGGACTTCGACGAGCACGTCCATCCCGCAATCGATCGCCGCGCTCTCGATCTCCGCCATGCGCGCATCCTCCAGCGCGGCGACGATGATCAGGATCGCATCCGCTCCGATGCTGCGCGATTCATGCGCCTGCCACGGATCGATCATGAAATCCTTGCGGATCACCGGGATCGATACCGCCGCCCGTGCTTGCATCAGATAATCGTCGCTGCCCTTGAACCATTGTTCGTCGGTCAGCACCGACAGGCACGCCGCGCCTCCGGCTTGATAGGCCCGAGCGTGCGCGGGGGGATCGAAATCTTCGCGGATCAGCCCCTTCGACGGACTTGCCTTCTTGATCTCCGCGATCAGCGCATGGCCGGGCGTGGCGTCGAGCGCGGCCCGAAATCCGCGCGGCGCGGTCTGTTCCGCAATCGCGCGATCGAGCGCGGACAGGCTGGTGCATGCCTTACGCGCGGCGACCTCCGCCCGCTTGGTTTCGAGGATGCGGGTCAGCACGTTCATCAGTAGGCGATCCAGGCGGAGAGCAACGCGGCAGCCTTGCCATCGTCGATCGCGGTGGCGGCGGCTTCGGCGGCGGTCGGCAACATGTCGTGCGTTCCGGCCACCATCAGCGCGGCGGCGGCGTTGAGCAGCACCGCGTCTCGATACGCCCCGCGCTCGCCATCGAGCAGTCGGCGGAGCGCCGCCGCATTATGAGCAGGATCGCCCCCACGGATCGCGGCGAGCGGGTGGCTGGGCAGATCGGCATCGGCAGGCGTGATCGAGGCGGGGAGGGAGAGGTTGCCGACGGCAATCGCAACGCTCGGCCCCGCGCTCGACAGTTCATCGAGACCTTCCTCGCCCGATACCACGAGTGCCGCCTCGGTGCCGAGTTGTTCGAGCGCGGCGGCATAGGGGGCGGCATAGTCGGGCCGCGCAATCCCGATCAGCTGGCGCGTCACATGCGCGGGATTGGCAAGCGGCCCCATCAGATTGAAGATCGTCCGCCGCCCGATCGCACGCCGGATAGGCGTGATCCTGCGCATGACGGGATGATGATTCGCCGCGAAGAGGAAAGTGATGCCGAGGTCGCGGAGCGCCCCTTCCGCGGTCGCACCCACACGATCCATATCGAGGCCCAGCGCCTCCAGCGTATCCGCGGCACCCGCTTTCGATGACGCTGCACGGTTGCCATGTTTGGCGACGGGCACGCCGCAGGCCGCCACGACGAGCGCGACCGCAGTGGAGACGTTCAGCGTATGATGGCCATCGCCCCCCGTCCCGCACACGTCGATCGCACCCGCCGGCGCATCGATCGGGATCAGCCGGTCGCGAAGCGCGCGCGCGGCCTCGGCGATCTCGATACTCGTTTCTCCCCGGTCGGACAGCGCGATCAGGAAATCCGCGATCGCCGCCTCGCTCGTCTTGCCGTCGAGCAGGTCGGCAAACGCCGCGCGCGCGCTTTCGCGCGACAGCGGCGTCGACGGATCGGGCAGCAACGCCATCACCGTCATGCCGCGTGCGCCTTCGCATCGATCCCAGCAAGGTTCAGAAAATTGGCTAGCATCGCATGGCCATGTTCGGTCGCGATGCTTTCGGGATGGAACTGTACACCGTGGATAGGCAACGATCGATGACGAAAGCCCATGACGATACCATCGTCGGTCCGCGCATTTACCGCCAGCGTGTCGGGGATGTCGGTGACGATCAGCGAGTGATAACGGGTGGCGACAAACGGGCTGGGCAATCCGTCAAACACGCCATCGCCGTCATGAACGATCGGCGACGTCTTGCCGTGCATCAACCCGCCGCGCTCGACGCGCCCGCCGAAATGCTGCCCGATCGCCTGATGCCCCAGGCAGACGCCGAGCAGCGGCCGCTTGGCTTCCGCACAGGCGGCGACTAGGTCGAGGCTTATGCCCGCCTCAGTCGGCGTGCACGGTCCCGGCGAGATCAGAAACGCCTGCGCCCCGCTTGCCAGCGCCTCGGTCGCGGTCAGCGCGTCGTTGCGCACGACGCGAACCTCGACGCCCAGCTCCATCAGATAATGGACCAGGTTCCAGGTGAAGCTGTCGTAATTGTCGATGACCAGGATCATGCCGAACGCCATAGCCGATGAGTGGCATGGTGCAACGATGTTGCCATCAAAGACCGACCGGATCAGACTGACCGGCGATTTTACAGCCCGCGCATTCAGGCGGGAGCAAGATGCGCTGTGGGACGTTGGGCGTGTTCAAGGAGAACGATCGATGTTGCGCCGCCTCATGTTTGCCGTCCTGCTCAGCTCGCCCGCTATCGCCTTTGCCCAGACGACGCCCGCAGCCAACGCTGAGGCAGCGCAACCGCCCCAGCGTATCCGCAGCGTCACGCTCGCCCCCGGTCAGGACTGTCCGAAGGGCACCGCGGATGAGATCGTCGTCTGTTCGACCAACGATCAGCCTTATCGCATTCCGAAACCGTTGCGCGATACCGGGCCGGTTCCGGCCCAAAATCAGAGTTGGGTCAATCGCGCCCAGACGGTCGATCAGGTCGGTCGTGTCGCGGGCGGTCTGCCCAATACCTGCTCCGTGATCGGCAGTGCGGCAGCGACGGGATGTGTCGCGCAGATGAACGAGCGATGGGCCGCCGAACGTCGAGCGTCTTCCAGCGAGACGCAGGTGCCGCGCTGATCGACCTTATTGTCCGAACCGCGGTGCTTTGGCGCGGGCAACCGCGTCGCGCGCCGCGGCGAGGATAGCGCCCGCCTTGGCCTCGCACTCGCGCTGTTCGGCGGCGGGGATACTGTCGGCGACGATGCCCGCACCCGCCTGAGCATGGATCTCGCCATTTTTCACGACGGCGGTGCGCAGGACGATGCACGAATCCATCGATCCATCGGGCGAGAAATAACAGACGCCGCCTGCATAGGCACCGCGTCGCTCCTGTTCGAGTTCGGCGATTATTTCACACGCGCGTACCTTGGGAGCGCCGCTGACGGTCCCGGCGGGGAAGCCTGCGAACAACGCATCGATCGCGTCGGCGGTCGGGGATAGCGCACCCACCACGTTCGACACGATATGCATGACGTGGCTGTAAAATTCGATGCCGTAACTATCGGTCACCTTGACCGTACCCGGCGCGGCTGCACGACCGACATCGTTGCGACCGAGATCGAGCAGCATCAGATGCTCGGCGCGTTCCTTGGGATCAGCGAGCAATTCCGCGCGGTTGGCCTCATCCCCTGCCGCCGTCTTGCCCCTTGGACGCGTCCCCGCAATCGGGCGGATGGTAATCTCCCCATCGCGGACGCGGACCAGGATTTCGGGGCTCGACCCGATCAGCGCAAATCCCGGCAGATCGAGATGATAGAGAAAAGGCGACGGATTAATCCGCCTCAAACTGCGATAAAGTTCGAATGGCGGCAGCGTAAAGGGTGCGCTGAATCGTTGCGCCAGCACGACCTGAAAGATGTCGCCATCGCGGATATAGCGCTGCGCCCGATCGACCATCGCATGGTAGCGGTCGGCGGGCAGTGCCGGGGTGTAATCCGGCTCTGGCATGTCGGTGCGCGGGGCTGCGGGCAGCGTTCGCGCCGCGAGCGTGGCGGCGATCGTGTCGAGCCGCGCCTCCGCATCGGCAATCTGATCGTCAGGATCACAAGCCGTATCCGGCCAGACGGGGGCGATGAGATACAGCGTGTCGGCAAGTCGATCGAAAACCAGGATGACCGTCGGACGCACGAAGATCAGGTCGGGCAGCGCGAGCGGATCGGCGTCCGGTTGCGGCAGGCGTTCGACCAGCCCGATCGTCTCATAACCGAAATAGCCGACGAGACAGGATAGCGCGCGGGGCAATCCGGCGGGCACATCGCCGTGACATTCCGCGACGAGCGCGCGCAACGCCGCGAGAGTGCCTCCGGGCGTTGAGGCGAACGCGGTGCGATCCTGCGCCCACCGCCGATTGATCTCGGCATCGTCGCCCCGCGCGCGCAGGACGAGGTCGGGGGCGAGGCCGATCATGCTATGCCGCCCGCGCGTCGCACCGCCCTCGACCGATTCGAGCAGGAAATCGCCGCGGCCCGGCTCGATCAGCTTGAGCGCCGCCGCGACAGGGGTTTCGGTATCGGCGACCTGGACACGCCAGACGAAGCCGGGGCGTCCCGATCTCAGGCTATCGATCGCGTCGGTCACGTCCGCCGTCAGTTGCCCGTACCGGCGAGATCCGCCTTGAGGCGGGCGATCGCTGCCGGGTCGGTCTTGACGCCAACCGCCTTGCGCACGGCGTTCGCGAATTGCTGTGCATATTCGCGGCCCACCGAGCGAGCCAGGTCGCCACGTGCGGCTTTCAGGACGTTATCCTTGCCCCGCGCGTCGCCTTTCACGATCTTGTCGAGCTTGACGACGAACCAGCCCGAATCGCCGGGGGCCTGGATCATCTTCGCCGATCCCTCGACCATGCTGAACATCAGCGCGAGCGGGGGCGGCGCACCCTGCGGATTGGCGGCAAGCTGTGCGCGGGTCGCGTCGATCGACTGCGGCGGGGGCAGCTGCTTGTTCGCGGCGGTCAGCGCGGCGGGCAGCGTCATCTTGCCCGCTGCCTGATCCGCGATCGTCTTGGCGGCGGCTCGCGCGCCCTTCAGTGCCCGATCGGTCCTGAAATCGGCGGCGACCCGATCGCGGATCGCGGACAAGGGACGCGGCGCGGCGGCGACGATGCGGTCGACGCCGACGATCGCGAAACCGCCATCGGTGCCGATCTGGACGAGTTGCGGCGCGTCGCCTTCGTCCGCCTGGAATACCGTCTGGACGATGGGGGTCAGTGTCTCGTCGAGCTTGGTTTCGGCGTTTTCTGGGTCCACACCCTGAGCGGTGACGAGCGGCGTCGTCTTCGCCGTCAGTTTCTGGTCACTGATGATCTCGGCGAAAGTGCCGTTCGACGACAGCGCGTCATCGATCGAATCGCGCACCGATTGCAGCGCGGTTTGCAGTTTGGCTTTTGCCAGTCCGTCGCGGATTTCAGGGGTCGCTTCGGCAAGCGTCTTGCCGGGCACTTGCTTGACCGCATCGATCTTGGCGATCGCAAAGCCCAGTGGTGTGCGCACCGGGCCGACGATCGCGCCCGGCGCGGCGGTAAAGGCGGCATCGGCGAAGGGTGCCGAGGTCGCGCTCACCAGTTCCTGCTTCGTAACATTCTCGCTGGTGCTCGCTTCGAGCCCGGCGTCTTTTGCAGCGGCTGCGATCGACGTCCCCGCCTTGACCTTGGCCGCCACCGCATTCGCCCCCGCCTGATCGGCGACGACGACGCGCGTCAGCGACCGGGTTTCGGACGCCGCGTAGCGGGCAGCATTGCTTTTATATTCCTGCGCGATCTCGGCATCGGTCGGGGTAGCCTTGTCCTTCACCATAGCAGGGGTGATGAGCGCATAGCGCGCGACGCGGCGTTCGGGCAGCGTGTAGCGCTGGACATTGCGCTTGTAGAAATCGCCGATCTCAGCATCGGTCGGCGCGGCACCCGTCGCATAGGCGCGCGTCGGGATGAAGCCGATCTGCCCCTTCCGCTGTTCGAGCAGAAGCGACGCATAGGGGAGGACGAGTTGCTGCGGAACCTGGCTCGCCCCGAGCATCGGCACGAGCAACTGTTGACCGATCGTGTCGCGCGCAATGTCGGTACGCACCTGCGCATCGGTCAGGCGGCGCTGCGACAGCATCTGCTGATAGATATTCTGATCGAATTTGCCCGTCGGACCCTGCAAGCCCGGAATGCTCGCGATCTGGCCGTCGACCGTACGCTTGCTCACCGCCATCCCGCTCTGTCCGGCAAAGCGTTCGAGTGCCATCGCGCCCGTCATCTGGTCGAGGATGCTTTCGAGGCCATTCTGTTCGAGGAAGGATGCCATCGTCAGCGACGGATCGCGCATCCGCGCCGCCTCGATCGCGTTGTTCGCGCGCAGTTTGACGTCCGCGGCGGTCACGTCCGCGCCGCCGACCGACGCGACATCGTTGCCGCCGATCGACCCGCCGCTCTGCATGCCCGATACGTCCATCGCGGCAAAGGCGAGCGCGATGATGCCCAGAACGATGAACGTGACGACCACGCCGACCTTGGAATTGATCAACCGGCGAAGAAAAGTGAGCATGGGGCGATAGAGTCCAGCAATGATGCCGCATTGGGCTGATGATGCGCCGCTTTAGGGCGCACGCGCCTTGCCATCAAGCGTGGCGCAAGCCATCGGTCATGCCACCATTTCGGGAGAGAACAATATGACGCGGCGCAAGCTGGTTGCGGGCAACTGGAAAATGAACGGATCGCGGCGCGCGTTGAGCGAACTCGACGCGATTCTCGCGGCGGCGAAAGCGGCTCCTGCGGTCGATGTCGCGGTTGCGGTGCCGTTCACCCTGATCGATCCCGCCGCACAGCGCGCGCCGGATCTCGCGATCGGCGCTGAAGACATCCATGAGGCGGCAAGCGGTGCGCATACGGGTTGCGTGTCCGCCGCGATGGTCCAGGAGGCCGGGGCATCCTTCGCGATAGTCGGCCATTCCGAACGCCGGTCCGATCAGCATGAAACCAGCCACGATGCCTGGGCGAAGGCGTCCGCGGCGCATGGGCAGGGCCTGGGCGTCATCCTGTGCTGCGGCGAAACCGAGGCCGAACGCGACGCCGGCCGCGCCGAACGCGTCGTGCAGGCACAGATCGAGAAATCCGTGCCCGACAATGCCAGCGGCGACTGGTTCACGCTCGCATATGAACCGCGCTGGGCGATCGGCACGGGGAGGACCCCCACGATCGATGAGATCGAAACGATCCACGCGATCGCGCGCGCCAAGCTGCGCCAGATGGTGGGGGAAGCCGCCGACGGTATCCGCATCCTGTATGGCGGGTCGGTGACCGGAGATAATGCCGCGACGATTTTGGGCATCGCCAATGTCGACGGTGCGCTGGTGGGGGGAGCAAGCCTGACCGCCGCGAAATTCGTCCCGATCATCGAGACGGCGTCGACGCTCAACGACTAAGCTAACTTCTTGCTTTAACAGCAAAAGTCACGCATCGCCCGCCACGGGATTTCACAAGGGATCGAAATCGATGCGGGCGGGACGATGGTGGTGGGCGCTTGTTGCGATAATCGGCGCATCGCTGGCTCCCGCGCCGGCCAACGCCCAGAGTGCGCGTGACTGGCTGACGCAGGCGGGGTTCGTCGACCGTGACCGCGCTACCGCGCTGGCGCATATCGACCGCGCCGATCAGGCCGCGAACGCCGCGCTCGCCAAATCGCCCGGCGATGAGGAGGCGCTGCTGATGCAGGCGATGGCGCTTGGCTATCGCGCGAAACTGACGAGCAGCCGGTCGCTCGTCATGGCCGCGCGCAAACAATATGAGGCACTCGTTCAGCGTTTTCCGCGCAGTGCGGAGGCGCAGGCCGCGCTGGGCGCATGGCATGTCGGCGTGATCCACAAGGTCGGCTCACTCGTCGGGCGCGTCCTCGGCGCGCAGAAATCGATCGCCTATGCCTCGCTCGACCGTGCGGTCACGCTGAGCGGCAATCGCGCGATGCTGATCGGTGTGGCGGGGCTGATGCGGCTTCAGCTCGATCCCGACGATCCGACGGGAAAATTGCTCGTCGAACGCGCGACCAGATCACCCGCGCCGACAAGCGTCGATGTTTACGTCCGGCGTGCCGCGATCGCGGTGCTTGCCGAGATAAAGGCGGGGGATGACAAGGCGGTCAAACGACTCGCCGACACCCTGCTCCCCTTCGGCCAGTTCTCCTGATCATCCGCGCGGGTAACGCGCTTTCAACATCATATAGGTTGCGCGCAGGCCGAGTGCCTCGCCACCCTTGGGTCGTCCCGGCTTCGCCACCGGGCGCCATGCAAAGGTGTCGATATGCGCCCAGATCGTGTCGTTCGGCACGAACCGGCGCAGGAACAGCGCCGCCGTGATTGCGCCCGCAAACCCGCCATCGGGTGAATTGACCAGATCGGCGATGTCGGATTTGAGCATCTCGTCATACCCGTCCCACATCGGCAGCCGCCATAGCGGGTCATGAGCGACGGATCCGGCGGCGAGAAAGTCGGCTGCCAGCGCCTCGTCATCGGTGAATAATGGTGGCAGATCGGGCCCCAGAGCGATTCGTGCCGCACCCGTCAGCGTCGCGAAATCGACGATCATTTCGGGCGACGCCTCACCCGCCCTGGTCAACGCATCGCCCAGGATCAGCCGCCCCTCCGCATCGGTGTTGGTGTTCTCAACCGTCAACCCTTGCCGCGTCTTGAGCACATCACCGGGGCGAAAGGCATTACCCGCAATCGCATTCTCCACGGCTGGAACCAGCAGGTGGAGCCGGACCGGGAGCCGCTGACCCATGATCAGCCCCGCGAGCGCCAAGGCGTGCGCCGCGCCGCCCATGTCCTTTTTCATCAGGCGCATACCCGCGCCGGGTTTGATGTTGAGTCCCCCCGAATCGAACACGACGCCCTTGCCGACGATCGCGATGCGCGGATGCGCCGGGTCGCCCCATTCGAGCTCGATCAGCCGCGGGGCGCGTTCCTTCGTCGCGGCCTGGCCGACCGCATAGATCATCGGATAGCCGGTCGCCAGCGCATCGCCGCGGGCCACCGTCACCGCCGCGCCATGCGCCTTGGCGAGCGCGTCGGCGGCATCCTCCAGCTCGGCGGGCCCGAGATCCGACGCGCCTGTATTGACCAGATCGCGCACCATCGCGACCGCGCTTGCAAGCCGCACCATTTCGTCGATCCGTGCGGGGTCGTCGGTCAGCAGCACGCGCGCGCCCGCCGGGTCGCTCTTGGTGTAGCGGTCGAACCGATGCTGCGCGAGCATCCAGCCCAGACCCGCCGCACCGACCTCGCCACTCGCCAGCCGATACGTCCCCTCCGGCAATTGCGCACCGAGCGATGCGATCCGCCACGGTGACGTCACGGCTTCGTTACAGACGAGCAGCATCGACCATTCGTCATCGGTATCGGCGGGTAGCACCGCGCGGTCGCCCGCCTTGCCCGTCAGCCGGTGTGCGGTGACTGCGGTACGGACCCGGCGCGGCTGGCTGCCCAGCCATTCGTCATAGCCATCGGGATGAACGACGTGGATCGTGCGGGCGGACTGGCCGCGATCGGCGGCGATGAACTGGGTGAAATCGGTCATTGCGCAGGCGCTACCAGAAATTGCTCGAATGCGCCCGTTTCGCCAGGCAGCGCATAGGTGCTGATCGACAATATCCGGTCGGGATAGGTCACGCGATAGACGCGATTGACGAACCCGCCGCGTAGCCGCGTCGTCCCGACCTGGCGGAAATCGGTGGGTTCACCAAGCGCCGCAAGGCTTGTGCGATAATCGGCGAGCGCGGTTGGCGTAAAATAAAAATTGGCATCTTCCGTCAGCAGGGCGCGGTCGAGCGCCCCGCCGCGTAACTGGTCGTACACCGTTCGCGCCCGCGTCAATGCCGCTGTGTTGGCATTGGCGTCGGTGGCGGCGCTGTCGGTGGCGGGCAGCACGACCTTCTCTATCCCGCGCGCGATGCGAATGAATGCGTCGCTGAACCAGCTGTTGGTCAGGACGACGATCGCGATCTTGTCGTCAGGGAAAACGATGTTCTCGGACAGGAAGCCGACTGCCTCGCCGCTATGTTCGACATAGCGATGCCCGTCGCGCGATCCCATCGATACGCCGAGGCCATAGCCGTTGGTCGATCCATCGGCGAGTTTGACGGGCGTTTCCTGCACTTGCCAGTCATCGGCGGGCATCACGCTTCGTTTCAGCCGGGCAATATCCCATTTGGCAAGGTCGCTCGCGCTCATCGACAATTCGCCCGCCGCATAGAGCCAGCCATGTGCGGCGGGCGTTTCGACTCGCACCGGCCCCAAGGCATATCGGCCATAGCCCGAGGGATATTTCGGCCCCAGTGCCAGATCCTGGTCGAGCGCGGTCATATCGAGCGGTTCGAACACGTTGCGCTGGAGGAAGGTCAGGAGCGGCATCCCCGACACCTTCTCGACGATCATCCCCGCGACGACATAACCGGTATTCGAATATTGCCATTGCGTACCCGGCGCGAAATCGAGCGGCTTCTTCGCCCAGCGATCGACGATCTGCTGCGGCGTTACCGGCGTCGCCATCGCCTTGAAGCTATAATCCTGCGGCCAGTAATCCTGCAGGCCCGATGTGTGGCTGAGCAACTGGCGGATCGTGACCCGGTCGCCATCGGTGATGCCGGGGATATATTTCGAGACATGGTCGTCGAGGCTGAGTTTGCCGCGATCCTCAAGCAGCAGAATCGCGGCGGCCGTGAATTGTTTCGAGATCGACGCGATCTGGTACGGCGCGGCGGGATCGGCAACCTTGCGCGTTTCCGACTGTTTTCCATAAGCCTTGGCCAGCACGATCCGGTCGCCGCGCACCACCGCGATCGAGGCGGAGGGGACGCCCGTATCGGCAAGCGATTTCGCGACGATCGCATCGATCGTGTCGACCTGCGCAGGCGTCAACGCCTGAGCGAGCAACGGCGAGGGCAGGGCGAGCAGCGCAGCGGCGATCAAGCGGGTCAACATGGCTGCTAGAAATCAGAAAGCGCGGCGCGGCGCAATCGGTTCGGTGAGCGTCGCGTCAGCGGAACGAAAGCTTGGGCCGCGTCGCCGGGCGCTCGTTTCCGCACAACGCGAGGGCATGGTCGATCATCCATGTCAGCCGATCGCGAGCTCTGGCGAGTTCGACCGGATCGAGTCCGCGATTCTGCGTCTCGAAGTTCAGATAGGCTATGCGGTGCGTCACCGCATAGTTGGATAGCGACCCGTCGCTGTTCACGACGCGCTCGAACACGACGTTATAGTCGGCTGCCACCATCTGTTTCGCGCAAAATGCGTCTTCGGGGCGCTGCGTCGCGAGATAGGTCGCGAACGCGACGGTATCGTCATCGTCGAAGGGATAGGCGCGCGCCTTGGATGCGCTGGGACGCAACGTCGCATCGCAATAGCGGATCGAGATGATGCCGCTCCCCGACGTATCGCCGAATTTCGGGCATTGGCTGTCGCTCGGGTCGTACCCCTTGGCGTTGGTGTGAAGCGCGATGATCGGCCAGCCGCCGTGATTCAGGCTGGCGAGCACCTGACTTGGATAGCGCGGAAGACCATCGTGAAAATTGCGGTTGGGGTCGATCGACGGGCCGAACGCGACTTGTGAATTGCGCCGCCTGCCGTCGCTGTCCACCGCGATCATTGTACCGCCATGGCGGCGCAGCGCGATCCGCCCGGCCTCGAACCCCGCATTCTCGTTATCGTGCGGCACGAACCAGAGTGGGCCATCGGGTTTATCAGGCCTGGTGATCCGGAACAGATGCCAGCTGGCGCGTTCCTCATCGAATACGATGTCCTCGACCGTCAAACCTGCCCAGTCGGCGGGGTCGCGATGCCGCGCGAAATCATCGTCATCGATCGTCAGCGGATCGACCGTGGTCGCGATGATCGGGCCGGGATCGTAAGCGCTGGCGATCAGCGGCAGCGCGGCGAGCGCGAACAGCCACCGCCGCATGCGATCACGCCCCGACCGGTGCGCCGTAAAGGTCATGTTCGTCGGCATCCTCGATCACGACGGTGATAATGTCGCCCAATGCCACGCCGCTCGCGTCACGCAGGAACACCTCGCCATCGATTTCGGGCGCGTCGGCATAGCTTCGTCCCGTTGCGCCGCCATCATCATCGACCGCATCGATGATGACATCAAGCGTCCGTCCAACCTTGGCGGCAAGCTTCGCGGTGCTGATCGCGGCGGTTTTCGCCATGATGCGCGCGTATCGCTCTTCCTTCACCGCTTCGGGAATATGATCGGGCAGGGCATTGGCGGAGGCGCCTTCGACAGGTTCGAACCGGAACGCCCCGACGCGGTCGAGCTGCGCCTCATCGAGCCAGTCGAGCAGATATTCGAAGTCGGCCTCGGTCTCCCCCGGAAAGCCGACGACGAACGTCGACCGGATCGCGATGTCGGGGCACATCTCACGCCATTTGTGGATGCGCTGGAGCACCTTCGCATCGTTCGCGGGACGCTTCATCCGCTTCAAAACCGACGGTGCGGCGTGCTGAAACGGAATATCGAGATAAGGCAGGATCAGTCCATCGGCCATCAGCGGGATGACGTCGTCGACATGTGGATAGGGGTAGACATAATGGAGCCGTACCCACGGCGCGATCTGCCCGAGTTCGCGTGCCAGATCGGTCATATGCGGGACGACGTCCCGCCCCTTCCAATTGCGGGGTTCCTTGCGGATATCGATGCCATAAGCGCTCGTATCCTGGCTGATGACGAGCAATTCCTTCGTGCCCGCCGCGACCAGTTTTTCCGCTTCGCGCAGGATCGCGTCGGGGCGACGACTGACCAGATCGCCACGTAAACTCGGGATGATGCAGAACGCGCACCGATGATTACAGCCCTCCGAAATCTTCAGATAGCTATAGTGTCGCGGCGTCAGCTTCAGCCCGGCATCGGGAATAAGGTCCAGATAGGGTGACAGATTGGCAGGCGCTGCCTCATGCACCGCCTCGACGACCTGCTCATATTCATGCGCCCCGGTGATCGCGAGCACTTGAGGAAATCTGGCGCGGATCGCCTCCGCTTCCTTGCCCATGCAGCCGGTCACGATGACGCGGCCGTTCTCCGCGATCGCCTCGCCGATC
>JAPKCG010000352.1 GCA_028823055.1 Sphingomonas bacterium | reverse complement strand
CGACGAGAATATTGCTCTGTGGCGTTTTCAGAAAACTGTTTGGCAGCAGCGATACAGAAACCGCAAAACCACCGCCGCCGACGAAACGATTCCGGCGGATTGTCACGTCACGGATGATCGCGAAGCTATTGGAATCGGGTTCGAGGTCGATCGCGCCCGGCATGGGCGGCCCGGTGGCGGGGTCCATCGGATCTTCGGCCCCCTTGCCCCCTTTACGCGTCGTGTTTTCAAAATAGCAGTCTTCGATCGACAGACCTCGGACGTCGAGGATCGATATGGCGTTGCGATTGTTGGCATTGACGCCGTCGAAATGACAATGTGACACGGCAACGTCTCGATTATGGCGCTCGTTCGCTTTGACGGTCGATGATCCGATGTACAGTCCGTCGCCTCTGAAGCCTCTGAAGCCGACGCGTTCGATGCGGGCACCGGTGACGCCGTTCAGCATCACGAGATAAGCCCATTGGCTAAATCCGCGCTGTTCGACATCATCTTCGATGGTCAGATCGGACAGACGAATGTCCTGAAGATTGTTCGCCAGATCGGATGATCCGCTGTCGGCATGAAAAACGAATGCGGTGTCGCGAGCATAGGAGCGTTCGATGATGGTTTTGGACATGCCGTCGCCGAAGACGACGGTGCCGCTCAGCAGATTCGGGGCGAGCGTACCGATCCGGTAGCGGCCATCGGTTCCGGTTCCGCCGCCGGCGGGTAGATGTATCGGTTTTCCCGTGGCTGCGGCGCGCGTAAATGCTTCGCTATCGTCGACATCCCCCGAACGCCTGAATTTCGGCAGGGAGACGGCAGTCGCCGGTGGCTCGGCTTGGCCCGAACACGCCGTCATGACCGCGGCGGCGGCGGCGCCTGCAGCGATGGAGCGCAAGACGGCGCGACGATCCATCGTGGTTTCGGCTTCGAAAGCTGATCGTCTCGCTAATCGGTTCATCGTCGTTTTCCTGTTCCTCGTGTCGACGGATTGCTAGGTCGCGATTTCCCTGGGCCACTAATTGAGCGCAACGCCGATGAACGTGAAACGAACCGGCACTCTGGCCGGGCGCAAAATCGCATTGCTGACCCGCTATGGCGACGCTGGACCGAGCAGTCGGCTGAGATTTCATCAATATGTCCCCGCGTTGGAAGCGGCAGGCGCGCAGGTCCGGGCGGAGCCGTTTCTCGACAACGGATATGTCGAGCGATTCTTCGCGAGCGGTGAGCGCTCCCGCAGCGCGATGGCGCGTGGTTATGCGCGGCGTTTGGCCGCGATCATCCGGGGCCGTGCCGATCTGATCTGGGTTGAGAAAGAAGCATTTCCCTTTCTGCCGGGCATCTTCGAAAGAGCATTTGCCGCGCGCGGAATTCCCTATGTCGTCGACTATGACGATGCGATCTTTCATAATTACGATCTGGCAACGTCGCCGCTGGCGCGTCAGATCTTGGGGACAAAGCTCGATCCGCTGCTGGCTCGTGCCGCGTTGGTGACCGCCGGAAACGACTATCTCGCCGATTATGCTGTTTCGCACGGCGCTCGACAGGTGATCGATATCCCGACGGTCGTCGATGTCGGCGATTATGAAGTGGTCGAACCGGTCGATGACGGACAGCTTCGCATCGGATGGATCGGAACGCCCGGCAATGCCATCTACCTTGCGCCCGTCGTGGAAGCGATCAATCGATTGTCGAACCGCCTGCGGCTGCGGCTGGTAACGATCGGGGCAGGGGAGGTTCCTGGATTGATCGTGCCGCATGACCGCTACGCCTGGTCGGCGCAAACCCAGGCCATGCATTTGGGCCAGATCGATATCGGCGTGATGCCGCTTGTCGACAGCCCATGGGAACGAGGCAAGTGCGGGTTCAAGCTTGTCCAGTATATGGCAGCGGGACGCCCCGTCATTGCATCCCCGGTGGGAGTCAACCAACAGATTGTGCAGTCCGATGTCGGCCTGCTCGCGACAAGTGTCGATGACTGGATGACGGCGATCGATACGCTCGCGCGCGACCCGGTGCGGCGCAGGACGATGGGGCGATCGGCAAGGGCTGCGGCGGAAATGCGCTATTCGCTGCAGGCCACAGCGCCAAGACTGGTCGACGCCTTCGCCGAGGTGCTCGCCACGGCGCGATGATTGCCACTGATCGCGCGCACCCGTAAGGCAATTTCCTGTCAATTATTCGCCGGAGCCCCGCCACGTGTCCGTGATCATGCTCGAACTGAACGAGGTAAATTTCGATTTCGTGCGTGCCTATGCGGCCAAGGGTGAACTGCCTACATTGGCCCGGCTCATCGACAGGCACGGCATTCAGGAAACCGAATCCGAACAGAAATACGAAGAACTCGAACCCTGGATTCAATGGGTCACGGCGCATACCGGCATGACCCTCGCCGAACATGGCGTGTTCCGTTTAGGCGACATCGTCGATCGTGACGACATCACCCAGATTTGGGAAGTGCTTGAACGACAGGGTATTGCGGTCGCTGCGATGAGCCCGATGAACGCCGTCAATCGCTGTTCCGACACCAAGCTGTTTCTGCCCGACCCGTGGACACCCGCACCGACGACCGCCCCCGCCATCGTTCGCCGCCTATATGCGACGGTCGCCAAAGCGGTGAACGACAATGCCGAGGGTAAGATGGATGCGAAGTCGGCATTGGACCTGCTCGCCGGAGCCGCCGCTTATGCGCGCCCGGTCAATTACACCCAATATGTAAGCCTCGCTGCGCAGGCCGCCCGCGGCAGCGAATGGACCAAAGCGATGTTTCTGGACCTGTTGCTGACGGACGTGTTCACGCGCTCCGTCAAGAGCAGCAAACCGGGGTTCTCGTCTCTCTTCCTGAATGCGGCCGCGCATATCCAGCATCATTATATGTTCAATGCGTCGGTATATGACGGTCCGCATGCGAACCCCGACTGGTATATCGACGCCGACGCGGACCCGATCCTGGCCGTGTACGGATTGTATGACCGGATCGTCGCGCAGATCGAGCGCAGCTTTCCCTCGACGCGACTGATGCTGGCAACCGGGCTGCATCAGGACCCCTATCCGCACCTGACCTATTATTGGCGTCTGCGCGATCATACGGCGTTTCTGACAGCCGCAGGGGTGCCGTTCGAGCGAGCGGAACCAAGGATGTCGCGCGATTTCGTCGTTTATGCGCGTGACGTCGCGCAAGCGGCGTCAGCGGAGCAGGCGATTGCTCGGATCACCACGCCCAACGGTGAGCCGCTCTTCGAGGTGGATAATCGCGGCGACACGCTGTTCGTGATGCTCGTCTGGGCAAACGACATCGATGCCAGCATGACCTATGCAATTGACGGCAAAGAACAGGGTGCGTTGCGCGATCACGTCGCCTTTGTCGCGATCAAGAATGGCGGGCATAACGGTATCGGATACTTCATCGATACCGGCGCGAGCGGCACCGAACCGGCTCGTTTTCCCCTGACAGAGATCCCCGCCAAAATCGCAGCTGCGTGCGGCGCGCGGTGGCCCTACGCCGCCTGACGCGGGACCACCGATTGCGTGGGGGCGGGCTGGTCGGGCCAGATACCGCGCGTATCGAGGACATGCTTGGTTTCGCGTTCCTCGATCGGCACCGATTTGAAGACGTCGTGATCGACGAGCACGATCATGATCGGGCATTCGTCGAGTGCGGTGTCGATGTCGGTCAGCGTTGCACCGGTCTGAGCCAGGCTGTCCGGCAGCGCATCCG
>JAPKCG010000023.1 GCA_028823055.1 Sphingomonas bacterium | reverse complement strand
TGACGCTGCGCGGCGTGCCGACGATCTATTCGGGCGACGAGCAGGGGTTCGTCGGTGACGGCAACGATCAGGACGCGCGCGAGGATATGTTCGCAAGCAAGGTCGCGGTCTATAACGACAACCGGCTGCTCGGCACCGATACGACGACCGCGACCGCGCATTTCGGCGCGGCGAACCCGTTGTTCAGGGAAATCGCCGCGCTATCGGCGGTACGGCGCGCGCACGCTGCACTGATGCGGGGGCGGCAATTGCTGCGCTATCGTCAGGACAAGCCGGGGCTGCTGGCGATTTCGCGCTTCGATCCGGTGACGGGTCGCGAAATTCTGCTGGCCTATAACACGTCGACCGCACCGGTGACGCAGCAGGTGCAGGTCGATACCGCATCGATGCGGTTCGCCACGCTAGCGGGTACGTGCGCGGCGAGCGCGTCGGCACCGGGCAGCGTCACGGTTACCCTTCCCCCACTCGGCTATGCGATTTGTGCCGCGGAGACATCCGAATGACCAACGCCGCTCCCGCTTCCGGTGTCGCTGCAATGCCGTGGTGGAAAGGCGCGACGATCTATCAGATCTATCCGCGCAGCTTCGCCGATTCGAATGGCGACGGCATTGGCGATCTGCCCGGCATCACGCAGCATCTCGACTATGTTGCCAGCCTCGGCGTCGACGCGATTTGGCTGTCACCCTTTTTCACCAGCCCTCAGGCGGATTTCGGTTATGATGTTGCGGATTATCGCGATGTCGATCCGATCTTCGGGACGCTTGGCGATTGCGACGCGCTGATCGCGCGGGCGCATGCGCTCGGCCTTCGCGTCATCGTCGACATGGTCTGGTCGCACACGTCGGACGCGCACCCCTGGTTTCAGCAAAGCCGCGCGAGCCGGACCAACGAGCGCGCCGACTGGTATGTATGGGCCGATGCGAAACCGGAAGGTTCGCCGCCGAACAACTGGCAATCGGTGTTCGGCGGCCCGGCCTGGACGTGGGATGCGCGGCGCGGGCAATATTATCTCCACAATTTTTTGAGTGGTCAGCCGCAGATCAACGGCCACAATCGGGCGATGCAGGACGAATTGCTCGACATCGCGCGGTTCTGGCTCGATCGCGGCGTCGACGGATTCCGGCTCGATGCGATCAATTTCCTGATGCACGATCCCGCGCTGACCGATAATCCGCCAGCGCCGGACATGGGTCAGCCGCGCACGCGCCCGTTCGATTTCCAGTTGCATCGCTTCAACCAGAGCCACGCCGATATTCCGGCTTTCCTGGAACGCGTCCGCGACCTGCTCGACGGCTATGGCGACCGGTTCACCGTGGCCGAAGTGGGCGGCGACGACAGCGAGCGTGAGATGAAGCTGTTCACCGCGAACGATGCGCGGCTCAACACCGCTTATGGCTTCGATTTCCTCTATGCGCCTGCGCTGACCCCGGCGGCGGTACGCGATGCGCTGGCGAAATGGCCGTGCCATGAGAGCTGGCCGAGCTGGGCGTTCGAAAATCACGACGCGCCCCGGGCGGTGTCGCGCTGGACCACGCCCGATCGACGCGAGGGCTTCGCCCGTGCGAAGATGCTGTTGTTGGCATCGTTGCGTGGCAATATCTTCCTTTATTATGGCGAGGAGCTCGGCCTGACGCAGGTCGACGTCGCGTTCGGGGATTTGCAGGACCCCGAGGCGATCGCGAACTGGCCGCTGACACTGTCGCGCGATGGTGCGCGGACGCCGATGCCCTGGTGTGCCGACGCGCCGCAATTGGGGTTCGGAACAACGAAGCCCTGGCTGCCGACCGGTCCCGATCACGCGGCGCTCGCGGTCGATCGTCAGGCGGGTGATGCCGGCTCGATGCTCGAATGGACCCGGCGGGTTCTGGCGCTGCGCAAGGTGCATGACGCGCTGCTGCTGGGCGATCTCGCCTTTGTCGGTGATGACGCCGCCGTGCTGGCGTTCGAGCGGACCTTCGGGGCCGAACGCCTGCTGTGCGTTTTCAATCTCGGCGACGCGCCGGTCGGCTGGCGCGCGCCGGTCGCCCTCGGCGCGCGCCTCATCGCAACCGGGGAGGTGGGGGAGGACGCCCTCGGCCCCTTCGCCGCATACATCGCCGTCATCGACGGCCAGGAGTGATCATGACGCCCATCCGCATTCTCATCCGTACCGGCCTGTCGGTTGCCGCGCTTGCCGCCGCGACGCCTGCGCTCGCCGATGTCGTCGCCAAGGCGACCTCCCCCGATGGCACGATCGCGGTAACGGTCAGCATCGATGGCGATGGCCGCGCCAGCTATGCGATCGCGCGCAAGGGGGCGCCGATCCTCAACGACAGCCATTTGGGATTCTTGTTCACCGACGCGCCCAAGATCGACCGGCATCTGACGGTGGCCGACACCGATAAATCGCATAGCGACACGACATGGACGCAGCCCTGGGGCGAATGGCACACGATCCGCGACAATCACAATGAGCTGACGGTCAAATTCCGCGAGGCGACCGATCTGAAGCGCGAAATGGGCGTGACGTTCCGCCTCTTCAACGACGGGGTAGGCTTTCGCTACACGCTGCCCGATCAGCCCAATCTCCATCACGCCAATATCGCCGACGAGCTGACCGAATTCGCGTTCGCCGAGCCGGGAACAGCGTGGTGGAAGCCCGCCTATCTGTGGAACCGCGCGGAATATCTCTATAACAAGACACCGCTCGATGCGGTCGGCACTGCGCAGACGGTGATGACGGTGAAGCTGGCCGATGGCACGCATGTCGCGCTGCATGAAGCGGCGCTGATCGATTATGCCGCGATGAACCTGCAGCGGTCCGAAGGTACGACATTCAAGGCGAGCCTGACCCCCGGTTCGGGCGCGCCCAAGGTCAGCCGCGATGCGGGGTTTTCGACGCCGTGGCGGACGATCGCGATCGCCGACGATGCGGCCGGCCTCTATCATGCCAGCCGGATGGAGCTGAACCTCAACGAGCCAAATAAACTGGGTGATGTCAGCTGGATCAAGCCCGGCAAGTTCGTCGGCGTGTGGTGGAACATGATCAAGGGCGACTGGTCGTGGGCGACCGGCCCCAAGCACGGCGCGACGACCGCGCATGTGAAGCAATATATCGACTTTGCGTCCGCCAATGCGATCCCCGGCGTACTGGTCGAGGGCTGGAATGTCGGCTGGGACGGCGACTGGTTCGGTAACGGCAATGCGATGGAGTTCGATCAGCCGACACCCGATTTCGACGCAAACGAGCTGCAACGCTACGCCGCGGCAAAGGGCGTCTATCTGATCGGGCACAACGAGACGGGCGGGTCGTCGAGCCATTACGACACCCAGCTTGATCGGGCGTTCGGCTATGCGCAACGTCATGGCATTCCCGTGATCAAGACCGGGTACGTCACCGATGCGGGCCAGATCGAGCGTGTCGATCCCGATGGGTCGAAGCATCGCGAATGGCATGAAGGCCAGTGGAATGTGAACCATTATGCGCGGGTGGTGCAGACCGCCGCGAAATATCATGTCGCGATCGACAGCCACGAACCCGTCAAGGACACGGGTATCCGCCGCACCTATCCCAATTGGGTCGCACGCGAAGGCGGACGCGGCATGGAATATAATGCCTGGCCGGGGAAGAACCCGCCCGAGCATGAGGCGAACCTGGTCTTTACGCAATTACTCGGCGGGCCGATGGACTTCACCCCCGGCATCGTCAGCCTGAAGGGACAGGGCGACAGCGACCTGCAATCGACGCTGGCCAAGCAACTCGCGCTCTATGTCGTGCTCTATTCGCCCGTCGTGATGGTCGCCGACACGCCGGAGAATTACGCGAAATACCCCGCCGTCATGCCTTTTATCCGCGCGGTGCCGACCGATTGGACCGATACGCGCGTGCTCAACGGGGAGGTCGGCGACTATGTCACGATCGTACGCAAGGATCGCCGCACCGACGATTGGTATCTCGGCGCGATCGGCGATGAGGAAGCGCGCCAGTCGACGGTGACGCTCGATTTCCTCGATGCGGGCAAGACCTATACCGCCGAGATTTACCGCGACGGGCCGGGGGCGGATTATCGCACCACCGCGCGGCATTCGATCGCGGTCGAGCGGCGTAGCGTGAAGAAGGGCGATACGCTGACGATCGCGCTCGCACCCGGCGGTGGCGAAGCGATCCGCTTTACGCCGGCTACCGGAGGGAAGCGGAGATAAGCGCCGCGTCCGCCAGTCAAAATGAGCCCGCGCGCGGGGCGGGTTTGCGCGTCGTCATCGTCGGTGGCGGCACTGCGGGGTGGATGACCGCGGCGTTGATCAACCACGCCTGGCCGCAGGCGGCGGTGACCCTGGTCGAGAGTCCCGGCATCGGTATCGTCGGGGTGGGGGAGGGCTCGACTCCGCAGCTCAGGCATTTCTTCGCGACCTTGGGGATCGCAGAGCGCGACTGGATGACCGCCTGCGATGCGACGTACAAGGCGGGGATCGTCTTTCGCGGCTGGTCCGACGCGCCCGGTTTCGCAGCCTATACGCATCCGTTTCACAGCGAGGTCGATCCGCACACCGAACCCGCTTTTCACGCTGCGACGCGCGCGCGGCGGCAGGGGCACGACATCGCCGCGCATCCCGACCGGTTCTTTCTCAACAGCCGGCTGATCGCGGAAGGGCGCGCGCCGATCCCGGCGGAGAATTTCCCGTTCGATGCGACCTATGGCTATCATTTCGACGCGCATAAGGTCGGTGCGTTTCTGCGCGCGCATGCCGTGGCGGCGGGAGCCGTTCACCACGAGGCACGCATCGACCAGGTCGTGATCGATGCCGATGGCGATGTCGCGCATCTCGTGATCGAGGGTGGAGCGACGCTGGCGGGCGACATCTTCGTCGATGCCAGCGGGTTTCGCGGGCTGATCGCGCAAGGAGCGCTAGGGGTGCGGTTTTTGCCCTTTGCGGACAATCTGTTCAACGATGCCGCAGTCGTGATCCCGACATCCGCGCTCGATACGCCCCCGGTCCATACGACCGCGACCGCGCTCGGCAATGGCTGGGCATGGCATATCCCGCTGACGACGCGGGTCGGCAACGGTTATGTCTATTCCACGTGCTATTGTTCGCCAGAGCAGGCCGAGGCGGAATTGCGCGTGCATCTTGGGGTCGGCGATGCGGGCAGCGCGCGGCACCTGACGATGAAGGTCGGGCGGATCGAGGATAGCTGGCGGGGCAATTGCCTCGCGGTGGGATTGGCACAAGGGTTTATCGAACCGCTTGAAGCGACCGCGCTGCATATCGTCCAGGCGACGGTCGAGGGCTTCATCCAGGCCTATCGCGATGGTGGTTTCGGTCCGCAGCATCGCGACATGTTCAATGCGACGATCGCGCGCCGCTATGAAGGCATCCGCGATTACATCGTCGCGCATTATCGGCTCAATCGCCGCAACGACACGCCATATTGGCGGGATGCGGCGGGGCATGACCGGCTGTCCGATCCGTTGAAGGCGATGATGACGAGCTGGTTCACCGGCGGCGATCTGATCGCGGAAATCGCGCGGCAGGATGTCGGCCGTTACTACGCGCCGTTGTCCTGGGGATGCCTGTTCGCGGGCTATGGCGTATTTCCCGATCGCCTCGCGCCTGCGGCCCCGGACAGCATCGATATCGACGATTTCCTGCGCCGTTGCGCGCTCAATTATCCTGCGCACCGCGCGGCACTCGAAAGGCTTCGCGCATGACCGACAGCGCCCACTCCGCCCCGATCGGCCCGGATATATCAGTCACAGCGCGTCGCCCGACGCTGGGCTTCGCGCAATTGTGGAATATCAGCTTCGGCTTTTTCGGCATCCAGATCGGTTTCGCGCTCCAGAACGCGAATATGAGCCGCATCTTCCAGTCGCTAGGCGAAAGCCTCGATTCGCTGGCGTTATTGTGGATCGCCGCGCCGCTGACCGGGTTGCTCGTGCAGCCGATAATCGGCCATTATTCGGACCGGACCTGGGGCAGGTTCGGGCGGCGTCGCCCCTATTTCTTCGGTGGAGCCGTATTCGCGGCGCTGGCATTGTTCGGGATGCCCCATGCGCCGACCCTGCTCGTTGCGGCGATGCTGCTGTGGATACTCGACGCCTCGCTCAACATCTCGATGGAGCCGTTCCGCGCATTCGTCGGCGATATGCTCGACAAGGATCAGCATACCGCCGGTTATGCGATTCAGACCGGCTTTATCGGCGCGGGCGCGGTGATCGGGTCGGCGACGCCGTATCTGCTCGACGCGATCGGGGTCGGCAACCAGGTCGCGGGCGGGGGCATTCCCGATACCGTGCGGTATAGTTTCTATATCGGCGGTGCGGCGTTGTTCGCGTCGGTGCTGTGGACCGTGCTGACGACGCGCGAATATTCACCCGCCGAGCTTGCCGTTTTCGACGGGTGCGGTGCCGCCGCCGCTGCGCCTGCGGTGCCCCCGGCCAGTGCGGTGGGGGGCGCGCTATGGATTGCTGCGGGCGTCGTGGTCGCGGGCGGCGTGTGGGCGGCGGCGTTGGAAAAGGAACTCTATCTGCTCGCGGCGCTGCTCGCGGCTTATGGGATCGCGCGGATCGTCGCGGGGGCGATGTATGCGCGTGGGCGCACCGATACGTTACTCACCAATATCGTCGGCGATTTCGCGGGGATGCCGCCGATCATGAAGAAACTGGCGCTGACCCAGTTCTTTACCTGGTCGGCGCTGTTCATCATGTGGATCTATACGACGCCCGTCGTCGCGCAATATGTCTTCGGCTCGACCGATCCCGCGAGCGCGCTTTATAACGAGGCGGGTAACTGGGTCGGCATCCTGTTCGCGGTCTATAACGGTGTCGCCGCGCTGGCCGCCCTGTTCGTGCTGCGCCCGGTCGCGCGGCGGATCGGCAAGGTGCGCACGCACGCGCTGGCGCTTGGCATCGGCGCGCTGGGTTATGCGTCGTTCTTCGCGATTCACGACGCGTGGGGGCTGATCGCCGCCGAGGTGGCGATCGGGATCGCCTGGGCCTCGATCCTGGCGATGCCCTACGCCATCCTTGCCTCGGCGCTGCCGCAGGCGAAACTGGGCCTTTATATGGGGCTGTTCAACGTCTTCATCGTCGTGCCGCAGTTGCTCGTCGCGACGGTGATGGGGACGATCGTGCGCCACCTGTTTCCGACCGAGCCGATCTGGACGATGGCGTTCGCGGCCGGAGTAATGGCGATCGCCGCCGCCACGATGCTGCGCGTGCGTGAACCTTAAGGTTTGCCGCCGAGCGACCGAATGATCCGCGCCCGGATCGCGTCGGTCAGCGATCGTGGCCGATAGCGTTCGGGCAGATGCTTGCCCGAATCGGGATCGAAAGCGAAATAGTTGAACAATGCTCGCCAGCGTGCGCGTTCGTTCGCCGGGATCGTCGCCATCGCGCCCGCCGCGTGCAGCAAGGCGGTGAATGGCGAGCTGCCCAGCCCCTCATCACGCCACCAGTAATTGACCATCGCGGCCACGTCATCGCGCGATTCGACCGCGTGCCACCACAGGCTGGGGACATAGAGCGCATCGCCGGGTTCGAGTTCGGCGGTCAGCGCCGCCGTAGCGGCATCGGCATAGCGCGGAAACCGCGAGAGGTCGGGCGCGGCGACATCGACCATGCTGCTCGGCTGCCCCGCAAGCGTGACGTCGAGCGGGCCGATGTAGAGATTGCGCGCCTGTTCAGTCGGGAACAGCGTGAACCGCCGCCGGCCCGCGACGACGCAGGCGAGGTTGTGTGGAAAGTCGAAATGGGTTGCGGTCTTGGTCCGATTGCCGAGCCATAGCGAGACGAGCATCTCCTCGCCCTCAAGCAATGGCATCGGATGCGTGGTCCGAAATCCGGGCAGATGCGTCGCGACGGGCAAGGCGCCCGCAAACATCGCATAGGGCCGCGCCGCGCCCTGCTGGCGCAGCAGCAGGGCGAGCAATTGCGCGACCGTCGCCTGACGCCGGTCGTGATTATAGCTGGCGAAATCCGCCGTAAAACCGAACCGGCCCGCCACCGTCGGTTCCGCGAACCACGCTTCCCCCGCGACATCGCTCGCCTCGCGTTCCAGCGTCTCCGCAAATGTCGCAACCGACGTCTGCGCCGCTTTGACCAGCGGCCAGTCCGCCACCGCCCCGCGCAGCACGACAGGCGCATCCTTGCCCGCAATGTCCGCTGCAAAGGTCGCGCGATCGGCTTCGTAAACTTCGGCGACAGGCGTCATCTGTCGTCTATGGATCAAATTATGTCATCCGTCCTGCACGGAATGGCGGCTGGCCTCCCGTCATGCAAGCCGCCGCCCGGGCACCTTCCCGATCCCGATTTCCTTCACCCGGCGCGCGGTGTCGAACGCGGCGAGGCCGTACAGCCCGATCCAACCGATCAGCACCGCGAGCAGCGCCCCCATGGCGGCGACTTGCAGATCGCCGACCGCCGACCGGGGCCACACACGGTTCGAAGCGACGCTGGGATAGGCGGCGCCATGCCGCCGCCGATGTCGGTGAACCCGTCCCGCGCTTATCGGATCATCGCGCGGATCGCGGCCGCGTCGATTGGCTTGCACGAGCCAATCATGGGGTCGGGTCGTTCGGCATGCCAACGACGCCGGCATTGACGAGCCGGGCGATCTCGCTTGGGGACAGGTCGAGATGGTCGGTCAGGACGGCTTTACTATGTTCGCCGTTGCGCGGTGCGGCGGCGGCGGGGCGGCGCTGCTCACCCGGCAGGGTCGCGAATGCCCCTGCGGCGGGGTAATCGAAGCCGCTGGGGTTGTCCGCCCCGCGCGAGAAGAGCGGATTGTCGCCGACCAGCTTGGGGTCGTTCACGGTGTCGACCATCGTCTGGTAACGCGTATGGACGACGCCCGCTGCGTCGAGCGCGGCGGCGAGGTCGTCGTGATCGCGCGCGGCGATACGCGCCTCGATGCTCGCGAAGATTGCGTCGCGGTGGGTGAAGCGGACGCCGTCGTCCCCTGAGAAACTGACGCCGCGTGCGTGTTCGATCGCGGCGATTTCCTCGCCGATGCCGAGCGCATCGACAAGGCGGTCCCACTGGCGTTCGTTGATCGCGACGATCATGATGCGGACACCGTCGCGGGTCAAGAAATCGCGGCCGATCGTGCCATAGACCGCATTGCCGAGCCGTTCGCGATCCTTGCCCGTATAGAGCACCTCCGCGACGCGGCCCATATTGGCGACGGTGCCCGCCGCGACATCGGTCAGCGGCAGGCGAATTTCGCTGCCCTGGCCCGTCCGTTCACGCCGTCGCAGCGCGGCGACGAGCGCAAAAGCGCCATATGCACCGGTCAGCAAGTCCCAGGCCGGCATGACGTGATTGACAGGGTCGGGGCCTTCGCCGGTGAGCACGGGATAACCGACCGCGGCGTTGGCGGTGTAATCGAGCGCGATGCCGCCATCGGGCCAGCCCATGACGCGTACCGAAATAAGGTCGGCCCGCTCCTGCGCCAGACGCTCATGCGACAGAAATCCGCCGACGGGCAAATTGGTGACGAGCATACCGACGCTGCGGATCAGCCTGGCCAGCAAGTCGCGCGCTTCGGGTTTCGCAAAATCCAGCGCGAGCGAGTGCTTGGCGCGGTTGAGATTTTCCCAGCTCAGCGAATCGCCGCCCTCGGTCATCGGCCAGCGTTTGAAATCCTGACCCCCGCCGATCTGGTCGACACGGATCACCTCTGCACCCATCTGCGCGAAATAAAGGCCGACCGTGGGGGAAGCGACGAAGGACGACACTTCGACAAGCGTCACGCCTTTCAGCAAATCATACATTGGTCATACGTCCGCGGTTCGTTTCGTCTCGTGCCGACCCACGCCCACCAAAGCCTGGCCGAGCGCGCTGCGCAGGTCCGCGAGATCATAGGGTTTGGCGATGATGACATCGCCGACCTCCGCCGCCTTCTTCGCGTGCGCGGCGTCGCCGGTCGCGAACACGATGCCGATCGACCCGCGTTGATCGCGCGCACGGGCGGCGAGCGTTGCGCCCGAGCCGCCGGGCAGGTTGAGATCGGTTACGAGCACGTCGATCGCGGCGGTCTGAAGCGCGGCTAGCGCGTCTTCCGCACTGCCCGCCTCGACGACGACGCAGCCAATTTGTTTGAGCATGTCGGCGGTGTTGCGCAGGATCAACGGATCGTCCTCGACCAGCAGCACGGTCGCCTGAATCGCATTGTCGCGCGGGGCGGCGACGGGCGGCGGTGCGCTCGCGGCGCGGCGCTGGCTACAATTGGCGAGTACGTGGCGGAACCGTCGCGCCAGCGCTTCGCGCGTATAGGGCTTCGATAACAACTCGATCCCGTCATCGAGCTTGCCGTCATGGACGATCGAATTCTGGGTATAGCCGGAGGTAAAGAGTATCGCGATGTCAGGTAACCGCTTGCGCGCCAGCCGCGCCAGTTCGGGGCTTTTGAGCGAGCCGGGCATGACCACATCGGTAAACAACAGGTCGATCGGGACGCCGCTTTCGACGATGTTGAGCGCCGCATTGGCATCGGTGGCCTTGAGCACGCGATAGCCAAGATCGCCGAGCATTTCGACGACGGTCGTGCGGACCGCATCGTCGTCCTCGACCACCAGCACGGTTTCCGACCCGCCGACGACCGGCCCCGTATCGGCGACGGTTTCCCGATCTTCGACCGCCATGGCGCGGGGTAGATACAGGCGGACGGTCGTGCCGTGGCCGACCTCCGAATAGATTTTGACGTGACCGCCGGATTGTTTGACGAAGCCATAGACCATCGACAGGCCCAGCCCCGACCCCTTGCCCTCCGCCTTGGTGGAGAAGAACGGTTCGAAGACCTTGTCGACGATATCGGGGGTCATGCCCGATCCGGTGTCGGTCACCGCGAGCATCACATACTGGCCTGGCGCCACCTCGTCGTGAATCAGCGCATAGTCACTGTCGAGATCGGCATTGTCGAGTTCGATCGTCAGTCGTCCCTGGCCCTCCATCGCGTCGCGCGCGTTGATGGCGAGGTTGAGCAGCGCGTTTTCGATCTGCGCGGGATCGATAAAGGTGTTCCACAGATCGTCGCTGACGACCGTCCGGATTTCGATTGTCTCGCCGATCGCACGACGCAGTATATCTTCCATTTCGCGGACGAAGCGCGTGGCGTTGATGACCTTTGGTTCAAGCGCGGAACGGCGACCGAAGGCGAGCAGCTGGCTGGCGAGTTTGGCACCGCGCGATACGCCCGCCATCGCGTTTTCCACACGCTTTTCGGCGCGGACGTTGCCCGCGATGTCCTTGGCGAGCAGCTGCAGATTGCCTGAGACGACCTGGAGCAGATTGTTGAAATCATGCGCGACTCCGCCGGTCAGCTTGCCGACGGATTCCATCTTTTGCGCCTGTGCCAATTTGGCTTCGGCATCGCGGCGCTCACTGATTTCGGCGATGACGCGCGCTTCGAGCGTTGCGTTCATCTGACGCAATTGTTCTTCGGCGCGTTCGCGATGGCCTACCTGTCGCGTCAGCTGTTTGGCCTGGTCGCGCAGGGCCGCTTCGGCGGCACGCTGGTGCGTGATGTCGGTATGGACGCCGACCCATTCGACGATCTGACCGTCGTCGTCGAGGATCGGCAGCGCCCGCACCGCACAGGTGCGCCAGACGTGATCGTGACGACAGATGCGATGTTCGTGAATAAATGGCGATCGTGTCGCGACGGCGTGGTTCCAAGCGACGATCGTCGGGTCCCGGTCGTCCGGATGAACCGCCTCTGCCCATCCGAAGCCGCGATATTGCTCATAGCCCTGACCCGTCAGCGCCGACCAGCCGGGCTGATCGCCCTCCATCCGTCCGTCGGGTGTGTTCGTCCACAAGATGCCGTGGACCGCCCTCATCGCGGTGCGGAACCGTCCGTTACTGCGTTCGGATTCAGTCTCTGCGGCGCAGCGCACGCTGTTGTCGACGCCGGTGCACAATACGCCGCCGACACGCCCGTCTGCGTCGAAGACGGGTGTATAGAATAAGTCCAGGATCAATCGTTCAGGCCCCGCCTCCCGCTCCAGCGTCAGCGGCTGGTCGCGATAGGAGCGGAGCTTTCCTCGCAACACCGTTTCCGTCACATCGCGATGAAAATCCCAGATTTCGGGAAATGCTTCCTTGGCCGACAGGCCGAAAATACCCGGATGTCGCGATCCCGCGATCGCCGCGAAGGCATCGTTATAGATCATGATGCGGTCCGGCCCCCACATCAGCGCCTTTGCGACGGGTGAGTTGACGACGTTGGCGACGGTCGCGCGCATTTCGAGCGACCAGCCGTCGACCGGGCCGAGCGCGCTTGCCGCCCAGTCGAACTGGCGCACGATCGCACCGCAATCGCCGCCGCCAATCGGCCAATACGCAGGCACGGTACGCGACCGCGTGCCATCGCGCAGCGCGCGCAGCCCGGCACGAACGACCTCGCTCGCGTTCGCGAAATCTCCCGATCCCATGCTGTCGGTGATGAACGCATCCCATTCGGGCGTGAGGGCGACGTTGCGCGAGGGACGGCTGGCCATGCGTGACGTTTACGCCGTCCACCGGGTGTCAACAAGTGACATTGGGTCCGCGCGATGGTGGGCCGCCGGTTTTCGCAGGATTGCCGAACAGGTTTTCGCGCGGGATCGACGGGAGCCTGTCGGCCACGGTATCGGCCGCGACCACGCCCGTGCTGGCGAGCAGGCAGGCCGTCAGGGTCGGATTGTTCATCGCATCATTCCCCTCGTTCATTCCCGCGCAAAACTGACAGACGTGTATCATGGGAGCGCGACACGCACGCCGTTGAGTCGAACGCGCGCCAGTGCGATGGGGATGGCGTGACCGACGCCGCGCTCCCGATCCATGCCGTGCTCCCCGAGATGCTTGCCGCGTTGCGCGATGGACCCAATGCGGTGCTCGTCGCGCCACCGGGAGCGGGCAAGACCACCGCAGTTGCACCCGCCTTGCTAGGCGAGGATTGGTGCAATGGCGAAATACTGCTGCTCTCTCCCCGGCGGCTGGCGGCGCGTGCGGCGGCGGAGCGGATGGCGGCGCTGGTGGGGGAGCCGGTCGGGCAGACGTTCGGCTATGCGACGCGGATGGACAGCAGGCGCTCGGCGGCGACGCGCGTCACCGTCGTGACCGAGGGAATATTCGTCGCGCGGGTGCAGGCGGACCCCGAGCTTGCCGGGGTGTCTGCGGTGTTGTTCGACGAGGTTCACGAACGCAGTCTCGATGGCGATACGGGGCTGGCCTTTGCGCTGGACGCACAGGCCGCGTTTCGTCCCGACCTCAGGGTCGTCGCGATGTCGGCGACACTTGATGGCGCGCGGTTCGCGAAACTGATGGACGGCGCGCCGGTAATCGAGAGCGCGGGGCGCAGCCACGCGCTGACATTGCGCTATCTCGGGCGACGCGCCGAACGGCGGATCGAGGATGAGATGGCGGCGGCGATCCGTACCGCGCTGACCGAGCAAACGGGTGGCGTGCTCGCCTTTCTGCCCGGCGTGGCGGAGATCGAGCGTGTTGCGGAACGGCTGACGGGGCTGCCCGACACCATCGCGCTGCATGAGCTTCACGGCAGCCTCGATCCGGCCGATCAACGTGCGGCGATCCGCCCCGAGCCTGACGGGCGGCGCAAACTGGTGCTCGCGACGAGTATCGCGGAGACGAGCCTGACGCTGGCCGATGTCGCGGTGGTCGTCGATTCGGGGTTGGCGCGGCGTCCGCGTTACGATCGCGCGGCGGGGATGACGCGGCTCGTCACCGAACGCGCGAGCCAGGCGGCGGTGACGCAGCGTGCGGGGCGTGCGGGGCGGCTTGGGCCGGGGGTCGCCTATCGTTTGTGGGAGGAGGCCGCGACCGCCGGGCTGCCACGGTTCGACCCGCCGGAGATTGTCGAGGCGGATTTGTCCGCACTCGTCCTCGCGACCGCGATCTGGGGTGTCGCCGATCCGCGACAGTTACGCTGGCTCGATCCGCCGCCCGAGGCCGCGGTCGTCGAAGCGCGCGAGCGGCTCGCGGTGCTCGGTGCGATCGATGCCGATGCGCGACCGACGGCGCATGGTAAACGCATCGCGGCGATGCCGATGCCGCCCCGGCTGGCGCATATGATCCTGCGCGCGGGTGAGATCGGGCTGGGTTCCGTGGCGGCCGCGGTTGCGGTGCTGCTCTCCGAGCGGGGGTTGGGCGGCACCGACGTCGATCTGGAACAACGGCTGCGGCGCTGGCGCACCGACAAGGGGCGCAAGGCGGAGGCGGCGCGCGGCTTGGCCAGACGCTGGTCGAAAGGCATCGGAAACGAAACGGGTTCGGACGCAGAGGCGGTCGCGACCGTTCTGGCGCTCGGCTATCCCGACCGGATCGCGCGGCGTCGCGATGCATCGGGTGAGGCATGGGCATCGACGGGGGGCAGGGGGTTTCGACTCGATTCCGCGACCTCGCTCGCCGCCGCCGAATGGCTCGCGGTCGCGGAAACGCAGGGCGTGGCGTCGGGCGCGCGCATCCTGTCCGCCGCGCGGATCGAACTGGCGACGATTGAAACGCTGTTCGCCGACCGGATCGAAACCCACCGGACGGTGACCTTCGACCGTGCGACGGGCGGCGTCGTCGCGCGGCGCGAACGGCGGCTGGGCGCGCTGCGCCTGTCGAGCGGCCCCGATAGCGGGGCCGATCCCGCGGCAATCGCCGATGCGCTGGTCGCAGGCGTCGTGGCGCAGGGCGTGGCGCTGTTACCGTGGAGCGGCGCGGCGACCGCGATTCGTCAGCGTGCCGCCTATGCGGGCGTCGGGCTGGACGACGGGGCGCTGATCGCGCGCATCGACGAATGGCTGCCAGCATTGGTGGCGGGGAAGCGGCGGCTCGATGCGATCGATGCGGGCGCGCTGACCGATGCGCTGCGCAATCTGATCGGGTGGGATGCGATGCGGACGATCGACCGGCTGGCACGCGCCGCCTTCACCAGCCCGGCGGGAAGTACGCACGCGATCGATTATACCGCCGAAGCCGGGCCGACGGTGGAGTTGCGCCCACAGGCGCTGTTCGGGCTTGCCGAACATCCCGTCATCGGGACGGCGCGGACGCCATTGGTGCTGAGCCTGACCAGTCCCGCCGGGCGTCCGATCCAGACGACGCGCGATTTGCCGGGATTCTGGGCGGGGAGCTGGGCGGCGGTCGCGAAGGAAATGCGCGGGCGTTATCCGCGTCACCCCTGGCCCGACGATCCCGCGTCCGCCGCCGCGACGCTGCGCACGAAAAATGCTGATGCGCGCGCCGCCGGGAAGCGATAAGGAAGACACCATGCCTACCGCCCGAATCTTTCAGCGCCCCAAAAATGCGATGCAGTCCGGCAAATACCGGACCGACCGCTGGCAACTCGAATTCGAGCCTGCCGAGGCGAAACAACCCGATCCGCTGACCGGCTGGGCAGGGAGTGGCGACACGCGCGATCAGATCCGGCTGTTCTTTCCGACGCAGGAAGCCGCGATCGCGCATTGCGAACGGCAGGGTTGGGGTTATTCGGTCGTGGCGACCCCGACGAAGACGCTGAAATTGCAGGCTTACGCGGACAATTTCCGCTAAGCGCGGGCCAGTAACGCTATTACAGCGTCGCGAGGATGCCGCTGCCTAACAGCATCAGCATCTTTGCATCGATCGCGATGCCTTCCCGCCGTTTCATCGCGACGAACCCTTCGACCTCGCTGAGCGCGACGCGGTGGACGATGATGTTTTCATCGCTGTCGCCGCCGCCATCCCCGGTGCGCACCAATCCGGTCGCGACGACGAGCGTGAAGCTTTCCGACGTCATGCCGGGCGATGCGAAGAATTCGCCGCGCTCCTCGACCATCGTGGCGCGGTAGCCGGTTTCCTCTTCGAGCTCGCGGCGCGCGGCGTCGGCGATGCTCTCGCCCGCGTCTTCGTCACCGACGAGACCGGCGGGCAGTTCGAGACAATTGCGTCCCAAGGGCACGCGATATTGCTCGACGAGCAGCACCATTCCCTCGCCATCGACCGCAACGATCACCGCCGCGGAAATGTCGTTGTTGCGCTCCGCATACTCCCACCGACCCTGCCGACGGATCGCGATGTAGCGACCCGCCCACATCGTTTCGGCAGGCTTCTCGTTCGATTCGGTCACAATTCGATCAGACGATCCGGGAGCTCGTTGGGATCGGTGCCGGTGAAGGGGAAATGATCGGCCAGAACGGCGCCGACCTGTCCGATCGCGGCGACCATGCCGTCCCCCGTTCGGCCATCCTTCAGCCCTTCGACCAGAGCCGCCATCGCCTCTCCCCAGGCATCGGGCGATACCTTGGTGAGCACGGCATCGTCGGTGACGATCTCCGCGCGATGTTCGGCGAGGCTGACATAGAGCAGCACGCCCGTCCGCGTCGCGGTGCGTGCCTCGATCGCGGCGCGGAACAACAGCACCGCGCGCGCGCGGACCCGCCGGGTCTTGGTGGCTCGCGGGGTCAGCGACATCCGCACTGCATCGGGGGCGGTCGCGAATCGCAGCGCGAGAAAGCCGATGATGAGCAGGATCAGCAGCGCGGCGAACAATTGGCCCATCGTCCATTCGCCGCCCCAGCCGCCATAGACCGCATCGAGGATCGCGATGAACGTCGCCGGGATTGCCGCCACGACCGCGACGAGCAGCAACAGGCCGAGCAACACCCAATGAAGCGCCGCGTCGTGATAGGCATCGGACCGGTCGGCGACGATCGCGACGATTTCCGCGTCGGTCGTCCGTTCGGCCGCTGTGACGGCCGCGCCAATCGCGGCGCGGTCGATATCGGTGATCGCCATCTACCAGCCCCCCGACGCGCCGCCGCCGCCGAACGATCCGCCGCCGCCGCCGGAAAACCCGCCGCCGCCCCAGCCGCCGCCGCCGCCACC
>JAPKCG010000351.1 GCA_028823055.1 Sphingomonas bacterium | reverse complement strand
GTCGCCCTTGTTCGAATAGATCTGGTTCATCATCTCGACGAGCGGATAGTCGCGCGCGATGAGAAGTCCCTGCTGACGATAACTCGGGAAACACATGTCCTCGTCATCGAGCGCCGCCGCCGCCGCGATCGCGACCGCCTCCTCGCCCAGCGCCTTCATATAAAAGCTCGTCTTGCCCTGTCGCTGTGCCCGGAACATCCGTTCGTCGAACGCGCGGAGCAACGCCATGTTGCGCAATATCCGGCGCAGCATATCGGGCGATAGCCGTGGGTTCCACGGTCCGACCGCCTGATCGTCGTCGTCGAGCACGCGGACGAGCGTATAGGCCAGATCGGTGAAGCCCTTGGCATCATCCGCCGTATCGGGCCGCCGCGCCTCGCCGGCGGGCGGGACGTCGACAGCGGCGAAATCGACCGTATCGCCGGGCCGGAACTTCGGTTCGGGCACGTGCAGCGACAGCTTGGGCAGATTTGCACGCGGGTGGTCGCTCGCCACAGGTCTCTCCGTTTTCAAAGCGTGGGGATTCGATTCCCAACGCATCAACGATGCTGTCTATCCTTTGTAATAAAATTTCAAGAGGGTGTTGCGGTGTCCGGGGCCGATCGGAGCCCCGGACCCGGTCAGCCAACCGTCTGTTCGATCACGCCGAAAATCGGATGATGATGGTCGTCCTCTGCCCAGATGCGGATCGTATCGCCCGCCTTCAGGAAGGGCGTCACGGGCTTGCCGCCCTCGATCGTTTCGATCGTGCGCACTTCGGCGATGCAGGAATAGCCGACGCCGCCCTGATCGATCGCCTTGCCGGGACCGCCATCGCTGTCGCGATTCGAGACGGTGCCCGACCCGACGATCGTGCCCGCGCCAAGCTTGCGCGTCTTGGCGGCGTGCGCGACGAGCGTGCCGAAATCGAACGTCATGTCGTCGCCCGCCTCGGCGCGACCAAAGGGTTTGCCGTTGAGATCGACGAACAGCTTGCGGTGAAGCTTCCCGTCCTGCCACCAGTCGCCCAGTGCGTCGGGCGTGACGAACACGGGGGAAAAGGCGCTTGCGGGTTTCGACTGGAAAAAGCCGAAACCCTTGCCGAGTTCGCCGGGGATCAGGTTGCGCAAGCTGACATCGTTGGTGAGGCCAACGAGCAGGATCGCCGCCAGCGCCTCGTCGCGCGATGCGCCCTGCGGCACGTCGCCCGTGACGACGACGACTTCGCCCTCAAGGTCGCAGCCCCATTCCTCGTCCGGCAGCGGAATCGCGTCACGCGGGGCGAGAAACCCGTCCGATCCGCCCTGATACATCAACGGATCGTGCCAGAAACTGTCGGGCATTTCCGCCCCGCGCGCCTGTCGGACGAGCGCGACATGGTTCACATATGCCGATCCGTCCGCCCATTGATGGGCGCGGGGCAGGGGGCTTGCCGCGTCATGTTCGTGAAACCGGTCGAGCGGGATCGCCTGATTGCGGACATCGGTCGCCAATGCCTTGAGGTGCGGCAGCACACGGTCCCATTCGTCGAGCGCGGCCTGCAATGTCGGGGCGATGTGCGTCGCATCGGCGCACCAGGCGAGATCGTCGGAGACGACGACGAGTTTCCCGTCGCGCCCGCGCTTGAGGCTGGCCAGTTTCATACATTCTCCTGTCGTTTCTCGGCCCCTGTCCTAGCCCGGCATCGATGCATCGTCACCCCGCGATGCCGATGTGGCGCCATGTCGCCATAACAAAAGTTACTTGACCCTGTCCGCACGTTTCCGCACCCTTGGGGAAACAGATCAGAGGATGCCCATCATGTCGCTCGACACCCTTCCCGGCCGGTTCGCGTATAACGAGGATCATGAGGCGTTCCGCCAGACGGTTCGCAGTTTCCTCCAGAAGGAAGGCGTGCCGAACGTCAACGCCTGGGAAGAGGCGCGGCTCGTCCCCAAGGATTTCTGGCGCAAGGCCGGCGAGATCGGGATGCTGTGCCCGACGGTGCCCGAGGCATATGGCGGGCTCGGCCTCGATTTCGGCTATAACGCGATCGTCGATGAAGAAATGTCGTATAACGGCGTGCCTGCGGGCTTTTCGCTCCAGTCCGACATCGTCGCGGGCTATATCGAACATTACGGGTCCGAAGAGCAAAAGGCCGAATGGCTGCCCAAGATGGTTTCGGGCGACGTCATCACCGCGATCGCGATGACCGAACCGGGCACCGGCAGCGACCTTCAGGCGATCCGCACGTCGGCGAAAAAGGACGGCAATCATTACGTCATCAACGGGTCGAAGACGTATATCACCAACGGCCAGAATACCGACCTGACGCTGGTCGTCGCCAAGACCGATCCCGACGCAAAACCGGCGTGGAAGGGCATGTCGATCATCCTCGTCGAAAGCGACCGTGAAGGCTTTCGCAAGGGACGCAAGCTCGACAAGATCGGGCAGGAGGCCGCCGATACCAGCGAATTGTTCTTCGACGACGTTCGCGTCCCGATCACCAATTGCCTCGGTGAGGAGGGCAAGGGCTTCATCTATCTGATGAGCCAATTGCCCCAGGAACGCCTGTCGATCGCGGTCAGCGTGATGGCGTCCTCGCAGAAGGCGTTCGACGAGACGGTCGAATTCACCAAGACGCGCAAGGCGTTCGCGGGGATGGTGTTCGATTTCCAGAACACCCGCTTCGTGCTGGCCGATCTCAAGGCGAAGCTGCAGGTCGGCTGGGCGCATCTCGACTGGGCGATCGCACGCCATCTGAAGGGCGAGCTTACCAACGAAGAGGGCGCGGCGGCAAAGCTGTGGCACACCGACCTGCAGTGGGAGGTGATGGACAAATGCCTCCAGCTTCATGGCGGCGCGGGCTATATGAACGAATACCCCATCGCCCGCGCCTGGCGCGCCGCGCGCGTCACGCGCATCTTCGGCGGCACGAACGAGATCATGAAGGAATTGATCGGGCGTAGCTTGTAAGGCCAACGGGTCCGTCATCGCCCGTCGAGCAACGACGGACCCGAGCTACCGGAAATGCCTGGCGGTTCCTACACCGCGCGAAGCGTGACGCCGACCTCGATCCCGTGCGGTGAGGCGGGCAGATCGAGAGCCTCGATGACGAACCGTGATTCGACGACGGGCACGGTGGCGATGAGTTTCGATGCATCGTAAATCGTCATCGTCCGCGCTGCGAGCAACTTGTTCGCCAGTCCTTCAAGCGGCAGGTCCCGGAGGATCGGATAGTCGAGGCGCAGCTTGTCGAATGTTCCTTGCGCGTTGATCGTCAGCCCGGCCACCGTCAGATCGGCATGGGCATCGATCGCGATGTCGGGCGCAACGGTCGCGCTGGCGATGCGATCACATTTATGAACCTTTTCCCATTTCAGGCACCATTTATAACAGTTCCACCAGGGGTATTTCGCGTATAGTTCCCCCGTCGCCCTGATCTCTACACGGATGCCGTCAAGGTCGATCCGCGGTGACGCGAGTTTCAGAGAGGGCCGGGATTTAACCGTTATGCGAAATCGCGGGCACCATGCGTAGATTCCCCAGTCGCCCATGATCCCGCGCAATCCAGCGCCGAGATGTTCGATTCCACCATCGATGATCTTATCGAGCTGCGCCTTGTCCGGCCCTTCGTAATCGGGATGCTCGCAGGCATCGCGGATGAGCTTGGCTTGTTGGATGATCGATCCGCCGAAAGCGTATATCTGATCTTCGATACTGACATCGGTGTCGCTGGTGCCACGCGTTC
>JAPKCG010000350.1 GCA_028823055.1 Sphingomonas bacterium | reverse complement strand
GATTCGTGATCGAAGACATAATGCGCGATGCCGAGGCGATCGCAGACCGCGCGTGCATCGCGAATGTCGCGACCCGCGCAGCAACTGCCCGCGCGGCCCACCGCCTCGCCATGATCGTAGAGCTGAAGCGTGACGCCGATCGTTTCCGCGCCGGTCGCGTGGGCCAGCGCGGCGACGACCGAACTGTCGACCCCGCCCGACATCGCGACGACGATACGCTTTGCCCGCACATCAGGCCCGAGCTGAAAATCCACCATGTCCATGATCCTGCACCCATAGCCGCGATCGGTGGCGCGCGCAAAAATTAGGGAAGGTTCACGATTACTTGCCAGCGGCTTTACCCGACCTTCATCGCCTTGGGGCTAAGCCGTTCCGACACAGTGCGTTAGCAAGGCGAGTAAAGCGTTGGACCTGAGTTTTTCCGATTTCGACAAACAGGCGGAGATGACGGCATTGCCCGCCGATCTCAGCGTCCTGATGGTCGGGATCGCGGCACGCCAGGCGAACAGCGCGACTGCCCGCGTGAACGCACGGATCGTCGGCTTCGCCACCGCCGGGTCGCTGCTTGCACCGTGCGATGGCCATTTCAATGCGCGGGTCGCCGCGATGCTGATCCGGTGGAGGAAAGAATGAAGCGCGTGTTTACCTAGGCGTTTCAGCCGATCTTATCGTCGGGCTCGTAATGACGGTGACAGCAATTTTGGTGAGAGGGGGCCCCCCGCCCCGATCGAGGTAACGAATGATCGAAAATCAGAAAATCAGGCCAGCAAAAGTCATCGGCCCACTTGGCGAATCGCTCACGCTTGAGACGTTGCCGCCGCCGTCGACGACGCGGTGGGTCGTGCGCCGCAAGGCGGAGGTCGTCGCGGCGGTGCATGGCGGCCTGCTAACCGTCGATGAAGTCTGCGAACGTTATGGCCTGACCGTCGAGGAATTTGCGGGCTGGCAACGGGCGATCGATCGGTCGGGAATGCCCGGCCTGCGCGTCACGCGGATCCAGCATTACAAATCGCTTTACGAGCGCCAGCAGAAATACTGAGCCGTCCAACAAAACGAAACGCCAGCGGAACAATATCATCGCTTCGAGAGTCTTTCCGCCATCGCCCGGTTACGGGACAAACGGAGGGATTTGTAATGGGTATTATCATCTGGCTGATCGTTGGTGGCATCTGTGGCTGGTTGGCCAGCATGATCATGCGCACCGACGCGCAGCAGGGTATCATCCTCAACGTCGTCGTCGGTATCGTGGGCGCGGTCATCGCATCGTTCATCTTCGGTGCCAACATCAATGCCGGCATCACGGTGATGAGCTTCGTCTATTCGCTGATCGGCGCGGTCATCCTGCTCGCGATCGTCAATCTGATCCGTCGGGGCAGCGTTCGCTGATCGCAGCGTAACGACAACCCAGTCGATTACAGCAAGGGCCGCCCGGAGAGATCCGGGCGGCCTTTTTTTTGTTATCGGAGCAGGAACCGGACCGCCACGTTGACGGTGACATCCTGTTCGCCCGCCGCGATTTCGGTCGATGAATCCGCCATTTTGGCACGCGCCATCATCATCGGGCGGGGGGGCTGTGCCCCCGTGTTCTGACCGGATTCACTGATCGAGATGATCCGGACGACGCTCATTCCCGCCGCTTTCGCGTAAAGATCGGCGCGCGCGCGGGCGCGGGTCAGCGCGTCGGTGCGCGCTTCATCGAGCGCGGCGTCGGGCTTGTCGATCGAAAGATTGGGACCATCGATCTGATTCGCGCCGACCCCGACGAGCGCGTCGAGGATCGTGCCCGCCTTGGCAACGTCGCGGAAGCGAATCGAAACCGAATTGGTCGCCTGATAGCCGGTGATCGCGGGTGGCTGATTGTCGACATAGCGATATGGCGGGCTGAGCCCGACCGTCGATGTCGCGATGTCGCGTTCCGCCACCCCCGCCTTGCGCAGCGCCGCGAGCACGCGCGCCATCCGCGACGAATTGTCCGAAAGTGCGGCGGCGGCGGTCGTGCCCTGGCTGACGACACCGGCGCGAATCGTCGCAAGGTCAGGCACGCGCGATGTCGTCCCCTGCGCGTCGACATCGAGAATCGTGCCGGTTGCGGGGATCAGCGGCTCGACGCTGGCCGGCGCGGCCGTTTGCGCAGCCGCCGCGGCAGGCAGCGCCAGCGCCATCAGACTTGCGGTAAGGATCGAATTCATCGTCATCAGCTCCCTCATTATGACAATATTGGCATGGTCGATGCCCTAACCCGCCAATACCCTTGCTGAACAGCGGTCGATCCAGTTGCGGACCCCGCGCACTTCGCGCATGACCGCGACAAGCGTTAAGGGGGCTTGAGCGCGGTGACTTATTTCGATAACACAGCGGTTGCGGCATTCGATGATATCCAGCCGGAAAATCGACTTTAGGACGAGCAGCGCTCATGAATTACGAAACGCGGACGATCGGACAACCGGATCAGGCGGCGCTGCCCGACTATAATGGCGGGGCGGAAGAACAAGGGCACCGGCGCAAACGCGCGATCGTCATTGGCGCGGTTGTGGTGCTGCTGCTCGCGGTGCTCGCGTGGAGCTTTTACGGCAAGAAAGACAAATCGCCGCTTGCCGCAGGTGCGGCGCAGGGCGAGCAATTGCCCAGCGTCACCGTCGTGGTGCCGGGTCGCAACACGGTCGATCGGACGATCAGCGCGACGGGAACGATCGCCGCGCGGGTCGATATGCCCATCGGCGTTGCGGGCGAAGGCGGCCTCGTCAACGCGGTCCTGGTACAGCCGGGTCAGTGGGTGAAGGCTGGCCAGGTGCTGGCGCGGGTCGACCGGTCGGTCCAGTCGCAGACAGCCGAATCGCTTGCCGCCCAGATTTCGGTTGCGCAATCGGATCAGTCGATCGCGCAATCCGAACTCGACCGCGCCGCGCAGCTCGTCGATCGCGGCTTTATTTCGAAGGCCGATCTGCAGCGCAGGGAAGCGACGCGCAATGCGGCGGCCGCGCGCGTCAAGGTGGCGCAGGCGCAATTGCGTGAGGCGCAGGCGCGCAACGGGCGGCTCGACATCCGCGCACCCGCAGCGGGACTGGTGCTGGCGCGCAACGTCGAACCGGGTCAGATCGTCAGCGGCGGATCGGGGATGCTGTTCCGTATGGCGAAGGGTGGCGAGATGGAGCTGCGCGCGCAGATGAGCGAGCAGGATCTGGCCACGGTGCACGTCGGATCGCGGGCGGCGGTGACCCCGGTCGGATCGGATCGGACGTTCAATGGCGAAGTCTGGCAGGTCGCGCCGATCATCGATCCGCAATCGCGTCAGGGTATCACGCGCGTCGCCCTGAAATATGACCCCGCGCTCCGCCCCGGCGGGTTCGCGCAGGCGGTCATCACGAGTGGCGCGGCAAGCATCCCGCAGCTGCCCGAAGCCGCGGTGCAGAGCGATCGGACGGGTAATTACGTCTATATCGTCGGTGCTGACGACAAGGTCGAACGCCGTAACGTCACGGTCGGGCAAGTTACCGATTCGGGCGTGTCGATCGCGGCCGGGCTCAACGGCACCGAGCGTGTCGTGGCGAGCGCGGGCGCATTCCTGTCGCCCGGGCAGAAGGTCAAGCCCGTCGTCCAGAAAGCGAGCTGAGTTCCCATGAACTTCCGCAATATATCCGCATGGTCGATCCGCAATCCGATCCCGCCGATCGTCATCTTTCTGGCGCTGACGCTGGCGGGGATCGTCAGCTTCATGCGGATGGACGTCAACGAAC
>JAPKCG010000349.1 GCA_028823055.1 Sphingomonas bacterium | reverse complement strand
CAGCACGTTCCACAGATGGAGCGATTCATCGAGGCTGGCCGAGCCGCCGTGGAGCAGCGAGGCCCAGCCCTGGAGATACTGGATACCCGGATGCGCGAGTTCGGCGCGCATCAGGCCCGAAATCGACCCGCCGATGATCCCCGCGACGATCGCGAAGATCAGATACAGCGTTCCGATATCCTTGTGATTGGTCGACATGAACCAGCGCGCGAAAAAGCCCGGCTTGTGGTCCGCGTCATGATGATGAGCCTCGTCGTGCGCGACGAAAGCCGACGGGTTGAGTGCGGTATCGGTCATCTTAGCGTCCAACGTTGCCGACGGGTGCGCTCTGCGTCGCGCCCTGGGTGACTACAGGAGGGGTTGCGGTCGTGTTTTCGAGCGCGCTGTTACCGGCGGGTACGGCACCTTCGGGCGCCGTCGCGGTCGCATCGGCGGCATCGGCACCGGGTTGTGGGATCACCTTGTTCGATGCCTGGCCTGGGGTCGGCATTGTGCCGCCCTTCGCCTTTACCCATGCCGCGAATTCGGCGGGAGAAACCGCTTCGACCGCGATCGGCATGAAGCCGTGGCGCGCGCCGCACAGTTCCGAACACTGACCGAAATACACACCTGGCTTTTCGATCGTGAAGCTGGTCTCGTTCAGGCGACCGGGCACCGCGTCGAGCTTGATCCAGAATGCGGGCATCGCCCAGCTGTGGATGACGTCCATCGATGTCGTGATCAGGCGGATCGGCACGCCGACCGGCAGCACGACGCGGGCATCGGTCGCGAGCAGGCGCGGACCGTCGGCGGCGGTGCGATAGCGATCACCCGCTGCGACCTGATCCTTTTCCTTGAGCATGTTGGCGGTGATTTCGAAACCGCCATTGTCTGGATATTGATATGACCAATACCATTGATTGCCGATCGCCTTCAGCGTCACCGCACCGGCCGGCGCTGGTTTATACTGCGCGGCGAGCAGGCCGATCGAGGGAATCGCGATCAGGGCGAGGATTACGACGGGAATCAACGTCCACAGCACTTCGATCAGCGTATTGTGGCTCGTCTTCGACGGCACGGGGTTCGCGGCCGCGCGATAGCGGAATACGACCCACATCAGCAGGAATAGCACCAGCAGCGAGATCGCGACGATAACCGGCACGAGGATGACGTTATGGAAATGATGCGCGCGGCGACCATTTTCGGTCACCTGCGGCTGAAGACCGAACAGGCCGTCGGTCGGCTGCCCAATCATCGGCTGGGCAGTCATCGCGGGGGCACCGTCCATCGCCAGCTCGGGGCTGGTGGGAGCCGCGGTGGCCGGTGCAGCGGCATTCGTTGCAGCGACATCGACCGGAGCCGCGGTTGGCGGAGCGGTTTGCGCAGCCTCAGCCGCCGGGGTCATGCCGAATCCGGCCCCCAGACCCGTCATTGCGAGCGCCGCGGCGACCGCGAATCCTTTCAGCCCGCTACCCTTCAGACCAATGCCCATGCGTCAAATCACCCCAGTTCGAACCTCCCCTCCGCGAGCGCGCGGCAAGGGTCAAGCGCAACGGAAAGCGCCCCTTTTATGAAGCGCCTATACGACGGGGTTGCGCCAGCCTCAAGCGGGCGAACGACGAATCTCTCCCGGCCATGCTTGGCCTTGGCCCGGCGAAGCCCTATCAGCGGGTGGGTCCGATCAGCGGGCGTGACGAGCAACGATGCGTAGGAAGACCATGACCGACGACGACGTCCTCGCCGAATTCCGTGACGCGCAGGCGCTGCTGGAAGGGCATTTCATTCTGTCGTCGGGGCTGCGCAGTTCGCGATACCTGCAATGTGCGCGTGTATTGATGGACCCGGCGCGTGGCGCGCGGCTCGCCGAGGCGCTCGTCGCGAAATTGCCCGCCGAGGTGCGTGGCGCGATCGACGTCGTCGTCTCGCCTGCGATGGGTGGGGTGATCGCGGGGCATGAGATGGCGCGCGCGCTTGGCGTTGCGGCGATGTTTCTCGAACGGCCGGACGGCGTTTTCGAACTGCGCCGCGGGTTCCGGCTTGAGCCCGGACAGCGCGTATTGATGATGGAGGACGTCGTGACGACGGGCCTGTCGTCGAAGGAAGCGATCGCCGCGATCGCGCGCGCGGGTGGCGAGACGGTGGCGGCGGCGGCGCTGGTCGACCGGTCGGGGGGCACCGCCGATCTGGGCGTGCCATTCCATCCGTTGATCCGGCTCGACGTGCCGACCTATGCCGCCGATGCGCTGCCATCCGAACTGTCGGCGATCCCCGCGATCAAGCCGGGTAGCCGCGCGGCATGAGAGCGGGCGCCGCGGCGATCGCAGGCTTGCTCGCCCTGCTGACCGTTGGCGCGCAGCGTGTCGAACCGCGCCCGTCGCAAAATACTCGGCAACCCGATGAACGACGTGAATCGCGCGTTGGTGCCAGGGTCGGTTCACTTGCGCGGGACTATGGGCTCGCGGGTGAAGTGCTTGTCGCACAGGGCGACAAGATATTGCTTGATCGCGGCTATGGCAGGATCGCGCCCGGAAAAAAATCGCTCCACAAGGCAGGGCGGCGGTGGCGGCTGGCGTCGATCAGCAAGCAGGTGACCGCGACGCTGCTGTTGCGTGATCATGGTGCGATGCTCGAGTCGCCGCTTGGGCCGGGTGACGCAATGCCGACCTTGCGGCAGCTGCTGACGCATCACACCGGGCTCGCCAATCCCGATGACAGCCCTGAGAATGACGGCGGGGTGCCGGCCTTTTATCTGAACACAACACCGGATCTGGCATATTGCCGCTCGAAGCCCGCAAAGCCGGGGGCCGATTTCGCCTATAATAATTGCGATTATCTGATTGCCGCTGTCGAGCTGGGCGGCGTCGCCCGCTGGCCGTCGGGCATGGCGATGGCGAAGTCCGGCGAAATGGGAGTGCCGGGCTTTGTCGGGGGCCGCCCCGAGGCACATTTGGAACTTGCAAGCTTCGGTCCGGCGGGCGGGCTTATGGGGACGGCCCGGGCCGTGTTCGCGTTCGATCGCGCGTTGATGTCGGGCAAGATTCTGTCCGAAACGGCGCGCGCCGAGTTGTGGAAGCCCGAAGGCGGGCGGAGCTATCAAGCGCTCGGCCAATGGGTGTTTCCCGGAACACTCGAGGGGTGCGCGACGCCCAAACGCATCGTCCAGCGCGATGGCGAGATTGGCGGTGTGCAGACACGCAACTATATCATGCCCGATGACGATATGATCGTCATCGTCTTCACGAACCGCGGGTCGGAGGATTTTTCGATCGGTGAAATATGGCAGGGCAAGGGTTTTGCTTACGACCTTCTTTCGACGGTAGCTTGCTCATGACCGATCATCTCCGCCTCGGCGTCAATATCGACCATGTCGCGACCGTCAGGAATGCGCGCGGGGCGGGCTATCCCGATCCCGTGCGGGCGGCGTTGATGGCGGCCGACGCAGGGGCCGATGGCATTACCGCGCATCTGCGTGAGGACCGGCGGCACATCACCGACGACGATATCGCGCGGTTGGCGGCCGAACTGACGGTGCCACTCAATCTGGAGATGGCGGCGACCGAGGAGATGCTCGGCATCGCATTGCGCCACCGCCCGCACGGCGCGTGCATCGTGCCCGAAAAGCGTGAGGAGCGGACGACCGAGGGCGGGCTAGATGCGGCGGGGAAGCTTGAAGAGCTTCAACATCTGGTCGGCGAGCTCAAGGGTGCCAATATTCGCGTGTCGCTGTTCATCGAACCCGATGCGCGTCAGATCGACGCCGCGATCCGGC
>JAPKCG010000348.1 GCA_028823055.1 Sphingomonas bacterium | reverse complement strand
ATCGATATGGCAGCGTGAGTCACAACCCAAGGCCTCCGGCAGACCCGGCGCGGTTCACCTAGCGAATATGATGATGCTTGGATGAATGAACTGGCTATAATCCACAGGCGTCAGAGAATTATTTTGAATGACGAACTTCTGACAGGCCGCATTTTGCGCCGTCCCGCACGACCAGTCCGCGACCGACGGTTTCCGGGCGTTTCGATTGACGATCCGCGGCTTGCGGCGGTGGTGGCACGCGATGCGCCGTTGCTGGTGCTGCATGAAGGCGCGATCCATGCTGAGGGACCGGTATGGCAGTCCTCACACCGACGCCTTCTATTCTCCGACGTGGCCAACCGCCGACTCAACGCCTGGTATGAGGCGGACGGACGCGTCGAGGTGGCGATCGAGACGACTCATTTCACGAACGGTAACGCGGTCGCGGCGGATGGATCGGTGTGGCATTGCGAACATGGGCGACGCTGCATTAGCCGGTCCGATCACGACCTCGCGCGCGCGCCCGAACCCGTCGTCACGCATTTCGAGGGGCGGCGGTTCAATTCACCCAACGACATCGCGGTCGCCCCGGACGGGGCAATCTGGTTCACCGACCCCATTTTCGGGATTTCCATGCCGAGCCAGGGTGCGCTCGCCGATCCCGAACTCGATCATCGCAGCCTGTATCGCTTCGACCCGACAAGCGGGCGGCTGGACCGGATCGCCGATTTCGAACAGCCCAACGGCGTTGCCTTGTCGCACGACGGGGCGGTCGTCTACGTTTCCGACACGTCGATCTCGCTCGGCGAGGTGCCGGGGTTCGCGGCAGGTACCCGGCACGACGTTAGCCGATTGGACATCGCGGCCGACGGGACCGTGGGCGATCCCGCCTTTTTCTGCCATACCGATCACGGCTATCCCGACGGCTTCGCGATCGACCAGCGCGGCTGGATCTGGGTCAGCGCGGCGGACGGCATCCACATCTGGTCGTCGACGCGCGACAAGATGGGCTTCATCCCGACGGCAGAGACGGTCTGCAACCTGACCTTTGGCGGCAGTGACGGGCAGCGGCTGTTCATCGCCGCCTCAACGCGCCTGCTTGCAATCGATCTTATCGGCTGAGGTCAGTCTACGTCCACCTGATGAAAATGACCGTCGAGGTCGCGGATCAGCGCGGGCGCATCCCCCGCCCACACGATCCGTGTCGCGGCAATGTCATCCACCCGCCATGCGGGCGACGGCGCGCCTGCCGGCTGCCGGTAGTGGAGCAATTCGACGTGCGGCGCGCCCGTATCGGGTTGCATCGGCACGACATCGACGCGCGGATCGTCGACTCTGTCGAGCGCGGCCTGGGCGCCCCCATGATTTAGCGACGCATCGCCCCGCTCCAGCCCCATCATCCGGTAAAAGGCGACCGACGCGTCCAGATCGGTCGCCACGATCGCGCTGTGATCGATGCCGATGACGCCGGTCCCCTTCCAGTCCTTCGCCGTCATGTCGGGAAAGGTCAGGAATTCGAGCGGGTGCCCCTCTGGATCGCGGAACTTGACCGCGGTGACGCCGCCCGCGCTCTGGGGCAGGGTCACAGGACCATCGCGGCTGATCAATCGTGCCCCCGCGCTTCTTGCCTTTTCCCAGGCATGCGCAATGTCGTCGGTGATGAGTGCCAGATGCTGGAAACAGCGCGACGCCGCATTCGTCCCCGCCGGATAGCCGCGCGCCTCATCGTCGAACCGATCGAGATCGACCGCAGTCTTGCCCAGCGTCATGCGGTGCCGATGACCGGGCCGGTCGACTCCCAGCATCGCCAGCTCCCCGATCGCGATCGGTCCGTCGGTGCCGATCCGAAAGCCGATCGCCTCGTAAAAGCGCAACAGTCGCTCGGGCTGCGCGCTGACGAGGCGAAAACCGGTGATGCGGGCGAGCTTCACCCGAACGCGCAAGGCCCGACGGGACCTCGGTGAAGCTGGACTGTCATCAATCGGCACGGCTCGTCGCCGACCGTCCCCGACCGGTGCCCCTTCTTGCCGTCGCGTTCGGTACAGCCCTGATCGCCACCGAAGGAAAATTCGCCCGGTCCCTGTTCGATCCGGGTGCCGTCCATCGCCTCGATCCACCAGCGTCCCGACAGCACGACGATCCATTGCGGCGCGGGGTTTTCGTGCCAGTCGCCGACCCAGCCGACCGGCTGCACCGTGAAGACGACCGTCGCCTCGCCGCGCGCCATCTTGTCGTTCCACTGCGGATCGGCATCGCCCACCCCACCGAGTTGGTAATCTGTGAGCGCGCAATGCTGGAACCGGCTGTCCCCGTTCTCGTCGGTATAGAGATGCGGATAGGGGGTGCTTGGCGTGGTTTCGGGATCGGACATGTCGTTATCTCTCATAGGGGTGGCTGGAGGCGAAGGGCGCATCGAGAAACGGTTGCAGCCCCGATCCGTCGGTGCCGACCACGAGCAACAGGAAACCCGCGCCGAGCGACAGGTTCTTGAGGAAGTCCCAGAACAAGCCCCGCCCTTTGCCATCCGGGTCGGACCAGAAATCGCCCTGCGCCCAGAACTGCTTGTAGAGCACCGCCGTTGCGGCGCAGTAGCCCGCGATCACCAGCGCCGCCGCGCGATCCGCAATGCCGGTGACGACGCCGATCGTGCACACGATCTCGATGAACAGGCCGATCATCAGCACACCGATCGCGACCCGCCGCGCGGTAAACACCTGCTGCGCCTGACGCACCGCATGATCGAACCCGAAAATCTTGTCGAGCGCGCTGAACGGCAGAAAGAGCATACAGATTCCGTAGCGCACGATAAGCGCGACGATTGCGCCGCTGGTCATATCCGCTCCTTCAGAATGTCGGCGACACGCAGCGCGTTGGCAATGATCGTCAGCGTCGGATTGACCGCCCCGATCGAGGGAAAGAAGCTGGCATCGGCGACATAGAGATTGTCGACGTCATGCGCGCAGCAGTCGATGTTCAGCACGCTGGTTTTCGGATCGGTTCCGAACCGGCACGTCCCCGCCTGATGCGCGGTACCCGATATCGGGATATCCTTGCCGAGATACAGCGATCGCTCGATGAGGATCGCGGGCCAGCCGATGTCGGAGAGCACCTGTTTCAACCGCGCCTTCAACTGGGTCAGCGCTTCGGGATTAGTCGGCTCGACGTCGAGATGGACGCTTCCATCCTTGTAATAAACGCGGTTCGCGGGATCGGGCAGGTCCTCCGCCTGCAACCAGAAGTCCATCGAATGCCGCGCCAGCTCTTCGAACGGCATCTCGGGCAAGTGTTGCATCAGCGCGCTCATTGGAGCCTCGCCCTTGACCTGTTCCGCATGGCTGGTCGCGCACATCTGGATGAGCCCCAGCGGATGGGGAAAATCGGGATCGCCGCTGTCGAAATAATAGTCGGACAGCGCCAGCGTCTTCTGGAACACCGTTTCGTTGACGTGCCGCATCACCGCCATGACGATCGACATTTCGTGGCGCATATAATTGCGCCCGATCTGGTCGGAGCTGTTGGCAAGCCCGTTGGGATGCTGCTCATTCGCCGAACGCAACAGCAGCAGCGCCGATGACAAGGCTCCGCACGCAACGACGACGGTGCCCGCGCGATACCGCTCCTCGCGTCCGTTGCGCTGTACGACGACCTCCTCGACGCGGCGACCGGAGGCATCGGTTTCCAGCCGCTCGACATAGGCCCCGGTCAGCATCGTCACATTGTCATACGCCGCGAGCATCGGGTCGATGCACATGACCTGAGCATCCGCCTTGCC
>JAPKCG010000347.1 GCA_028823055.1 Sphingomonas bacterium | reverse complement strand
GTCGAAAAGCTGTTCGAGAGCGAGTTGGGCGGAACAACCCTCTATCTTCGATCGGACGATCGTCGCTGGATTTATTACTACGCGCATCTTGCTGGTTATGCGCCCAACATTACCGAGGGGAGGCGCGTCGGCGCCGGACAGGTATTGGGCTTCGTTGGCGATACCGGCGATGCTGGATCGGGCAATTATCATCTGCATTTCGGCGTTCAGCGGATGCAGCCCGGCCAACGCTGGTATCAGGGTGAAGACGTCAATCCCTACCCGATGCTTGCCGCTGGCAGGCGGGGCGGTTAAAGCGCACGTTTTCGAGGTGCGGGCGAACCGTGCCCTTTCGCTCTTTCCAGCAGGTAACCCATGAAGATCAACGCGGTCGAGATACGTCCCGGCAATATCCTTGAATATGAAGGCGGCATCTGGCGCGCGGTCAAGATCCAGCACACGCAGCCGGGCAAGGGCGGCGCGTATATGCAGGTCGAGATGAAAAATCTGATCGACGGACGAAAGAACAACGTCCGTTTTCGCTCGGCCGAAAGCCTCGAAAAGGTACGGCTCGACACGGTCGATTTTCAGTATCTGTTCCGCGAGGGCGATACGCTGACCTTCATGGACAAGCTGAACTACGAACAGATCACGCTCGACGCCGACATTCTGGGTGACGCAGCAGCCTTTCTGCAGGACGGCATGGACGTCGTCATGGAGCTTTACGACGAACGCCCGATTTCTGTGCAGCTGCCCAATCAGGTCGAGGCGACGATCGTCGAGGCGGATGCGGTGGTTAAGGGGCAGACCGCCTCGTCGAGTTACAAGCCTGCGCTGCTCGAAAACGGCGTGCGCGTGATGGTGCCGCCGCATATCGGTGCGGGTACGCGGATCGTCGTCGACGTCTACGAACAGACTTACGTCAAGCGCGCGGACTGAGCGGGGCATGGTTTCTCATTCCGGCCTGATGACCGTCATCGAACGTGCCGCGCGCAAGGCTGCGCCGCGGCTGCGTCGCGACTTCAACGAGGTTCAGAACCTGCAGGTAAGCCGTAAGGGGCCTGCCGATTTTGTCAGCATGGCAGACCAGCGCGCCGAACAGACGATTTACGAGGAATTGAGCCACGCGCGCCCCGATTGGGGGTTCCTGATGGAAGAGCGCGGCGAGGTTGCGGGTGACCCGAACAAGCCACGCTTCATCGTCGATCCTCTCGATGGCACGTCGAACTTCCTTCACGGCATTCCCCATTTCGCGATCTCGATCGCGGTCGAGGAACCGATGGCGAGCGGAAAGCGGGAGATTACGACCGCGCTCGTCTATCAGCCTTTGACCGATGAAAGCTTCTGGGCCGAAAAGGGTCGGGGTGCCTGGCATACCGACCAACGGCTGCGCGTATCGGGGCGCCGCGATTTGTCGGATGCGCTGATCGCGACGGGTATTCCCTTTCTCGGTCATGGCGACTTCGTCCAGTGGAGCCGCATTTTCGGGGCGGTCGCTCCACAGGTTGCGGGCATCCGCCGGTTCGGTGCAGCGTCGCTGGATCTCGCCTGGGTCGCGGCGGGGCGGTATGACGGTTTTTGGGAATCGTCGCTGCAGCCCTGGGATGTCGCGGCCGGCATGTTGCTGGTGCGCGAAGCCGGCGGGTTCGTGACCGATTTCCGCGGTGGAGACCGGGCGATGGAGCGTAACGAATATCTGGCAGCGAACGATGCGCTGCATTCGAAACTCCACAAGCTCGTCGCTAACGCGTTGCGCTGACGCGACGCGCGCCGTCGAGCGCCGTCGGCCAAGGAATTGCGAGTGATTCTCACCGGGTGAACCCTTGCCCGGTGGGCCTTCGCGGCCTAAAGCCGACCCATTGTTCGCACATGCGAGATAGCCCCGCGAGGAAGCCTTTGCCCGATCTGTCGCAATATCTGCCGATCCTGCTCTTTCTGGGGGTGGCGTTGCTGCTGTCGAGCGCGTTCGTCTTTCTGCCGATGCTCGTCGCGCGGCTGACGGGTGCGCACAAGCCCAATGCGCAGAAGCTGAGCGAATATGAGTGCGGCTTTCCCGCGTTCGAAGATCCGCGCAGCCAGTTCGACGTGCGATTCTATCTCGTCGCGATTCTCTTTATCATCTTCGACCTCGAAGCGGCGTTTCTGTACCCGTGGGCAGTCAGCGTGTTCACGCTCGGCTGGACCGCGTGGATTTCGATGATGATCTTTATCGCCGAGCTGGCGCTCGGCCTTGTCTATGCATGGAAAAAGGGAGCGTTGGATTGGGAATGACCCCGACGTCCGGACCTGTTGAGCTCGATCGCACGGCCAGCGCCTCGTCGCTCGTCGCGCCCGACCAGGGATTCTTCGACAGCCTCAATGGCGAACTCACTGACAAGGGCTTCCTCGTCACCTCGACCGAGGAATTGTTCCAGTGGGCGCGCACGGGCTCGCTGTGGTGGATGACGTTCGGCCTCGCCTGTTGCGCGGTCGAGATGATTCACGTCAACATGCCGCGTTACGACCTCGAACGCTTCGGCGCGGCACCGCGCGCGAGCCCCCGTCAATCCGACGTGATGATCGTCGCGGGTACGCTGTGCAACAAGATGGCACCTGCACTTCGCAAGGTTTACGACCAGATGTCGGAGCCGAAATACGTGATTTCGATGGGCAGCTGCGCCAATGGGGGCGGCTATTATCACTATAGCTATAGCGTCGTGCGCGGGTGTGACCGGATCGTTCCGGTCGATATCTATGTGCCGGGCTGTCCACCGACCGCCGAGGCGCTGCTGTACGGTATCATGCAGTTGCAGCGGAAAATCCGCCGGAGCGGGAGTATCGAACGGTGAGGGCACCCGCTCCCGCTTTCGCCGCCGATCTCAATAGCGACACGATCGAGGCGGCCACCGCCGCGCTCGGTTCGACGTTGATCGGCGCGGTCGATCAGGTCGGTGAGGTCGCGCTCTATGTCGAGCGTGAGGCGATCGTCACCGCGCTCACCGCGCTGCGCGATACGCCCGGCCTCGAATATCAGCAGTTGATGGAAATCGCTGGCGTAGATTATCCGAGCCGGCCTGAACGGTTCGAGGTCGTCTATTGCCTGCTCAGCCTGACGCGTAATCATCGCATCCATATTCATGTCGCGACCGATGATGTGAAGCCGGTGCCCTCGGTGACGGGCATCTGGCCGGTCGCGGGCTGGCTGGAGCGCGAAGTGTACGACATGTACGGCGTGCTGTTCACCGGCAATGCCGATCTGCGCCGTATTCTGACCGATTACGGTTTTCGTGGTCATCCGCAGCGCAAGGACTTTCCGCTGTCGGGCTATGTCGAGCTTCGCTATTCCGAGGAAGAGAAGCGCGTCGTCTATGAGCCGGTGCAGCTGGCGCAGGATTTCCGCAGTTTCGATTTCATGAGCCCGTGGGAGGGTGCGGAATACGTGTTGCCCGGGGACGAAAAAGGGATGCTTCCCCAAGCCAAGGGTGCGCCGACGCCGCTGAAGGCTGCTGATATCGTCAAGGCTGACAAGGCGGATTCCGCAGCCGCCGCTCCGAAAGCGCCAAGCGAGCCCTATGCGAAGGAGGATGCGAAAAGCACCGCCGAGACAGGCAAGGGCGATGCCCATCCCGGCAACAGGGCCGAGGAAAAGCCGATCGATCCCGATGTGAAGCCCGGCAAGGGCGGGGGGCAGAACCAGTGAGCGATTATATCGAGGAAGTGCTGAATCACGAGGATGCCGCCGACCCTACGGCTGGTGATGTCGAGATTCAGAATTACACGATCAATTTCGGGCCTCAGCATCCCGCGG
>JAPKCG010000346.1 GCA_028823055.1 Sphingomonas bacterium | reverse complement strand
TCGCCGAGGGCGATGCCGAAACGCTCTTCAAGCTGATCGACGTGCTCGACGACGACGACGACGTCCAGACCGTCTGGGGCAATTACGAAGTCTCCGACGAAATCATGGAAAAAATGGGCCAGTGATCCGAACGGAGCCCCTCCCCCACGGGGGAGGGGTTGGGGTGGGGAACGACATGCCAACAGAAGCAACATTGCTGGCTCACGCGAATCATCTCCGCAAGAATACCACCGAACCGGAAACCCGCCTCTGGCGTCACCTGTCCAACACTCAGAACGGCTACAAATTCCGCCGCCAACATGTGATTGCGCCGTTCATCTGCGACTTCTTCTGCCCCACAAAAGGACTGATCGTCGAGATCGACGGCCACACGCATGATGACGCCGACGACGCGTGCCGCGACGCTGCGATGGCGCGGCAGGGGTTCGCAACGCTGCGCTTCACCAACATCGACGTGATGACGACGATCGTGGGAGTCGTGATGCGCATTGTCGTGGCACTTGATCCGCGCCCCGCCCGTTGGGCGGGAGTCCCCCACCCCACCCCCCCCCCTGAAGGGGAGGGGCTTTCACGATCAAAGCTCCTCCCCTTCAGGGGAGGAGTTAGCGGGGGCCGCAAAAGCTCCCCTGACCCATGATCGTCCTCGGCCTCGACCCCGGCCTCGGTACGACCGGCTGGGGCATCATCCGTGCAGACGGCAACCGGCTGAGCCATGTCGCCAACGGCCGGATCAGGACCGCCACCACCGAATCGCTCGCGCGACGCCTCGCATATCTCGACAGCGTCCTCGCTGCGCTGATCGCCGATCATGTTCCCGACGCGGCGGCGGTCGAGGAAGTTTTCGTCAATACCAACCCGCAATCGACGCTCAAGCTGGGGCAGGCTCGCGGCGTCATCCTGCTCGGCGTCGCACGTTACGGGATCGAGCCGGGCGAATATGCCGCGCGGCTCGTCAAAAAGGCGGTCGTCGGCGTCGGTAATGCCGACAAGGCGCAGGTCCATGCGATGATCGCGCGCCTCATGCCGGGTACGAAGATCGACGGCCCTGACGCTGCCGATGCGCTCGCGGTTGCGATCACGCATGCGCATCATCTCGCCAGCGCTGCGGCAATCCGGCGTTAGCGCTTTCCTACAGGGCGCGCGCTGGGCTACCCTCATACGCATGATCCCGCGCCACGCCCTTGTCGTATCTACCCCTGAGCATCGCCGCCCTGAGCCCCGAAGAAATACCCGATTCCGTGTAAAGGTCGTCAACTTCACCCCCGCAGCGCCCCGATGATCGCGCATCTAAAAGGACGGCTGGCATCGACGGGAACCGATTCCGCGATCATCGATGTGGGCGGCGTCGGCTATCTCGTCGGTGCCTCGTCACGCACGCTCGCCGCGCTCGGGCCGGTCGGCGAAGCGTGTACCGTCCATACCGACATGCTCGTCGCGGAGGATTTCATCCGCCTCGTCGGGTTCGCCGATGCGGCGGAGCGTGACTGGTTCCGGTTGCTGACCGGCGTGCAGGGCGTCGGCGCGCGGGTCGCGCTCGCGATCCTGTCGGCATTCGAACCCGCCGACCTCAACCGCGCGATCCTGGCGCAGGACAAGGCGATGGTATCGCGCGCCAACGGCGTCGGCCCGAAGCTCGCCGAACGCATCGTGCGCGAATTGAAGGACAAGGTGGGCGGCATCGCGGTTCCGCTCGGCGCCGGCGGCGCGGCGGCACCCGTCCCGGTCGGCGCCAGCGCCGATGCGGTCTCCGCGCTCCTCAACCTCGGCTTCCGCCCCGCCGAAGCCAGCGCCGCCGTTGCCTCGGCGGAGGGAGACCTCGGCAGCGACGCGACGCTCGACGCACTCGTCCGGCTCGCGCTCAGAAAGGCGGCGAAATGAGCGGCCAAATCGTCGCCGTCTACAGCCTCAAGGGCGGCGTCGGCAAAACCACGCTCGCGGTCAATCTCGGCTGGGCGGCGGCGACGCTGTCGGCGCGGCGGACGTTGCTGTGGGATCTCGATGCGCAGGCCGCCGCGACCTTCGTCCTCGGTCATGACAGCGATACCAGCGCGGCGGCGCAGCGGACGATCACGCGCGACATCGACGCGAAAAAGCTGATCCGCAAGACCGCGACCAAGCGGCTCGACCTGCTTCCCGCCGATGCCTCGCTGCGCAGCCTCGATCTGGCCTTCCACGAAATCGACAGCAAGAAACGCCTCGCCAAGATCGCAAACGGGCTGACCCGCGATTACGACCGAATCATCATCGACTGCCCGCCTGGGCTGACCGATACGTCGGACCAGATCATGCGCGCCGCCGATCTCGTCGTCGTCCCCGTCATCCCGTCGGCCCTGTCGCGCCGTGCGCTCGACGTCATCGCCGGACACATCGCCGCCAAGAAAGGGCCGCGCGTCGTTCTCGCCCCCGTCTTCTCGATGGTCGACCGCCGCCGCGCGCTTCACCGTGCCGCGCTCGACACGCATCCCGACTGGCCCGTCATCCCGATGGCCAGCGCGTTCGAACAGATGACCGAATATCGCGCACCGCTGGGGGCCTTCGCCCCGCACAGCTCAACGGGCGTAAAGGCGATCGCGGCGCTGTGGACGCGCGTCGAGCAGGCGCTCAACCGATGAATGGCGGCAAGCCCCCGCCCCGGGCGCTGGCGTTCGACGTGTTCGGCACCGTCGTCGACTGGCGGACGAGCATCGCGCGCGAATCGCGCGGGTTCCTCGATCGGATCGGCCGCGGCGATATCGACGCTGAACGCTTCGCCGATGGCTGGCGCGCACGTTACCGCCCCGCAATGGCGGCGGTGCACAAGGAAGGCCGCGGCTTCGTCATTCTCGATGTCCTCCATCGCGAAATGCTCATCGACCTGCTCGCGGATTACGCCATTGATGCGGGCACGCTCGATCCCATGCTGATCGAGGACTGGGCGACCGGGTGGCACCGGCTCGACCCCTGGCCCGATTCGGTCGCGGGGCTCGCGCACCTTCGGTCACGCTTCCCCGTCGCGACGCTGTCGAACGGTAACGTCGCGCTGATCGTCGCGATGGCACGCCGCGCGGGGCTGACCTGGGACGCGGTGCTCGGCGCGGAGTTTTCGCGCGCGTTCAAACCCGCGCCGCAAACCTATCTCGATGCCGCCGCCGCGCTGGGTGTCAAGCCGGGCGAGCTGTGCCTCGTCGCCGCACATCACAGCGATCTCGCCGCCGCGCGCGCCTGCGGCCTGATGACTGCCTATATCGATCGCCCGATGGAATATGGCGGCGCGCCCGCCCCCGATGCCGACGACCGGCAGGATTGGGATTACGACGCCGACTCGCTCATCACGCTCGCCGACCAGCTCACGGCGGACCATCTGACGGATCGTCCCGCATGACCGATACCGACCGCCTCATCACGCCTGCGCGCAAACCAGAGGATGTCGACGCCGCGTTGCGCCCCAAAAACCTCGACGATTTCGTCGGGCAGCGTGCCGCGCGCGAAAATCTGCGCGTCTTTATCGAGGCGGCGCGGACGCGCGGCGAAGCGCTCGACCACGTCCTTTTCTTCGGTCCTCCCGGCCTCGGCAAAACGACGCTTGCCCAGATCGTCGCGCGCGAAATGGGCGTCGGCTTTCGCGCGACCTCGGGTCCGGTCATCGCGAAATCGGGCGACCTCGCCGCGCTGCTCACGAATCTGGAGGATGGCGACGTCCTTTTCATCGACGAAATCCACCGGCTCCAGCCCGCGGTCGAGGAAGTCCTCTATCCCGCGATGGAGGACCGCGCGCTCGACCTGATGA
>JAPKCG010000345.1 GCA_028823055.1 Sphingomonas bacterium | reverse complement strand
ATCGCCTGGTTGCCGCCGGTGTGATCGGGATGCCAGTGCGTCGTCCATACCTGACCGATCGTCCAGCCACGCGCCGTCGCGGCATCGATCAGCGGCTGCGCCTCGCCCGGATCGACCGCGACCGTCTCCCTGCTTTCGGGGTCGTGGATCAGCCACGCGTAATTGTCGCTGAGCACGGGGACGCGGACGATTTCGAGCGCGGCCATCTTACCAGCTCCCCGTGTTTTCCATCGACGTCCACGGTTCGGCGGCGTCGAGCACGCCGTCCTGGAGCAGCTCGATCGAAATTCCGTCGGGGGTCTTCACGAACGCCATATGACCATCGCGCGGCGGACGGTTGATCGTGACACCGGCATCCATCAGCCGCTGGCAGGTGTCGTAGATGTTCTCGACCCGGTAGGCGAGGTGCCCGAAATTACGCCCGCCGGTATATTCCTCGGGCGCGGAGCCGTCCTCGGCCGGCCAGTTGTAGGTCAGTTCGACCTCGGCATTCGCGCGTTCACCCGCGCCGTTCATGTCATCAGGCGTGGCAAGGAAGATCAGCGTGAAGCGACCCTTGTCGCTCTCCATCCGACGGACTTCCTCAAGGCCAAGCAATTCGAAGAAACGGATCGTCGCGTCGGGGTCTGACACGCGGATCATGGTGTGGAGATATTTCATCTGGCGCGGGCTCCTATGGTTTCCCGGCAAGGTAGGAAGCCCGACACGCGGTTACGAGTGGCGGGTCAGCGACCTTCAGCAGATCCGGGTGCCGTGGGCGCAATACCGAATTGCGCCAGCGCGGCACGGGCGCTGCGCCCGGTCGCGGTTTCGGGTGCCAGGCGGGCGGCGGCGGTCCACGCTTCCTGCGCCCGGTCCGCATCGCCCGCAAGCGCGGCGATATTGCCCGCTTCGAGCTGAACCGCGGCATCGTCGGGGGAGCGTTTCAGTGCCTCGGCGATGTCGGTAGCCGCCCGCCGGGGATCACCCATCCGCCGCGCCAGCGTCGCGGATAATAGCCAGGCGAGCGGATCGTCGCCTGCGCTCTGCAAGGCGCGGTCAAGGTCACTGCGCGCCGAGTCCATTTCGCCCGCCGCGACCAGTGCGCGAGCGTGATCGAGCCGGGCTTCGCCGAGTTGCAGACCGGAAAGCGTGCCTTGCAAAAGCGCGCTGTCGAGCGCGGTGCGCGCCTTTGCCGGTTCGTTCGCGGCAAGCCACGCATTGCCCGCCTGGGCGTAGAGATACGCCGCCGCATCGACATGGGCGAGCTGCGCCGCCAGTGCTGCGGCTTCGAATTCGGCAGCTGCCTGCGCGAATTTACCCTGCGCCGTGAACGCAAGCCCGCCGCATTGGTGCGCCGAAACGCCGCCGCCCGCCGTCGCCCAGCGTGATGCCTCTACCGAAGCGGCAGCGGGATCGGTACGGACGAGCGCGGCACAGCGGTTCGCGCGGTCGGACGCCGAAACCGCTGGGCCTGCAGGCGTCGCGGCCTGCAAGGCGGCAAACAGGATCAACAGGGTCATAACGCGGTGATCACATCCTCGACCGCGCTGATCAGGAGCGTGATATCGGTATCGCGCGACAGACGGTGATCGCCATCTTTGACGAGCCATGTCTGCACATCGGCTGAACGCAGTATCTCCGCCAGCGCGATGGTGCGGTGCCAAGGGACGTCGGCGTCCTTCTGCCCCTGAATCAGACGGACGGGGCCGTCGAAGGGAAAGCTGCCGAACATCAACCGGTTCGCTTCGCCCGAAGCAAAAAAGCCGCGCGTGTAGATCGTCGGTTCGGGACCATAGGGATTGGCGCGCTCAAGCCGTCCCGCGCTCATCAACGCGACCTTCTCCTCGGTCGTGAACCCCCAATCGGTGAAGTCGGGGGCGGGGGCGATACCGACCAACCCGGCGACGCGATCGGGCCGGGCCTTTGCCGCGAGCAGCATCAGCCAGCCGCCCATCGACGACCCGACAAGGATCACCGGGCCGGACGCGACCTCATCGATGATCGCCAGCGTATCGTCACGCCAGCCGGTGAGCGTCTGGTCGGCGAATTCTCCGCCGCTGTTACCGCAACCACCGTAATCGAAACGGATAAAGGCGCGACCCTGCGCAATCGCCCATGCCTCAAGCGCGGTCGCCTTCGTCCCGGTCATATCGGAAGCATAGCCGGGCAGGAAGATGATCGTCGGGGTTTGGCCCTCATGGTGATGAAACGCGAGTTGTGGGCGGAGGATGTCGGTCATCATGGCGTTCTACGCGCGATGCCGCGAAAAGCCATGCGGTGGTCGCGTCAGTAAAGCGCGAAACACGCCTCCGCGCCAAGCTTTGCGCCGGCAAGCCACGTCGGATCGGTCGCGACACGCGCGTCGATGGCCTGACGTAGCGCGCGCCATTCGCCGGAAAGATGCGTCGCGCCCAAATAAGCGGTGGGGAGGCCTGGGCCGACTGCCCTGGCTAATATCTGGCCGCCGAGCCGCGACCCTTCGAGAACGTAGACGACGCCATCGGCAACGGCTGCGTCGGGGGGCAGGTCGAGCGCGCAGGGGGCGGGCATCGTGTGTCCGAGGTCGGCCAGATCGGCGGCGATCAGCGCCAGGCGCGGACGCCAGACGAGATGCGGGCGGGTTTGGGACAGATATGCTTCGGCACCACCGACTGCGCGGGCGTGATCGATCAGGAAGCGGCCATAAGCGGTCCGGTCGGTAAGGTCGTAAGCGCCGAACCGCGCGTCGACGCGCTCATGCGCCGCGGCGGTCGCCGCGCGCAATCGCATCGCACCGCTCATGAGGTTATCGCTATCGCTGCGACAATCTCCCGCGCAATATCGTCGGGCGTGCGCATCGCGCCGTCAGCGGCGGTGGCGACGCGCAGCCAGCGGCCCAGCACCGTGCCCTCGCTCAGCATCGCATAACGCGCGCGAACGCGACGTTGCAGTTCGATATCCGCCTCATGCTCGTCATAGGTTGCGTCGGTGTAGGACCGCTTCGCCTTTTGCGCGATCATGGCGCGGGCGCGATCAAGGTCCGTGTCGAGATAGATCGACAGCGTCGGCGCGGGGAGCGAGAATTGTCGCGTTTCAAGATCGACGATCCAGTTCGCGAGCGCGGGTGCCTCGTCGTCGGAGACTTTCGCGCACTGATAGGCGACGTTCGAGGCGATGTAGCGGTCGAAGACGAGGACGTCGCAGGATGCCATCGCCGAGGCGACGGCATGGCGCGATTCGAAACGATCGAGGGCGTAGAGGACAGCCACCTCGCGCGGGTCGAGCATATGAGGCAGGCGTCCAGCGAGAAAATCGCCGAGCACATGGCCGCCCACGGTATCGCGATAGCGTGGAAACGACATGATCTGCGCGCGCCTGCCCACCGTCGTCAGCGCCGCGCCGACCGCAGCGGCAGTGGTCGCCTTGCCAGCGCCGTCCGCGCCCTCGATCGCGAGGAGGAAGGGGGCGGGATCAGCCACGCAGCTGTTCATGATGGCGGATCACCTCATCGATGATGAAGCGCAGGAATTTCTCGGAAAATTCGGGATCGAGTTCCGCCGCTTCGGCGAGCTGCCGCAGGCGCGCGATCTGACGATCCTCGCGGCCCGGATCGGCGGCGGGCAGGCCGCTCGTCGCCTTGTAGCGGCCGACCGCTTGCGTCACCTTGAAGCGTTCGGCAAGCAGATGGACGAGTGCGGCGTCGATATTGTCGATGCTCTTTCGATACCCGGTCAGCACGTCGTCGCTCATCGTCCGATCCTCCTGCGGGCCTTGCGTGATCGGCCCGTTTCCCTGCGGACGGCCGC
>JAPKCG010000344.1 GCA_028823055.1 Sphingomonas bacterium | reverse complement strand
GGTGTCGATGAACGCGCTCGCCGCCTATAACAAGGGCGCGACCGGTGCTGGCGTGAACCTCGCGATCATCGACAGCGGTATCGACACCGACAGCGCCGAATTCGGCAACCGCATTTCCAGCGCCTCGACTGACGTCGCGGGCACCCGTCCGATCGACGATATCGATGGCCACGGGACCGCCGTCGCCTTTGCGGCGGCGGGGCGACGCAACGGTGGCGGTTCGCAAGGCGTCGCGTTCGATTCGACGTTGATCGTGCTGCGCGCCGATGCGCCGGGTTCCTGCGCATCGACGGGGTCGACGACGACCGACGAATCAAGCTGTTCGTTCGAGACCACGGCGATCGCCCGCGGGGTCGACACCGCACGCGCGGCGGGCGCGAAGGTCATCAACATCTCGCTTGGCGGATCGGCGATGCCCGCCAATCTCGCCGCCGCGATCGGACGCGCCACCGCCACGGGGATCATCGTCGTCATCGCGGCCGGCAACGACAGCAGCAGCAATGTCGATCCGTTTGCGGGCGTCGCCAACGACGACGCCGTTGCGCGCAACCTCGTCATCGTCGCCGGATCGGTCGGCAGCGGCGATGCGATATCCTCGTTCAGCGACCGCGCGGGCGATGCCGCAACGCATTATCTCGCGGCGGTGGGCGAACGCGTCCGCGCGCCCGATGCGACGGGTTCGGTCTTTCTCTGGTCGGGAACCTCGTTCGCCGCTCCGCAGATTTCGGGCGCGATCGCGCTTCTGGCGCAGGCATTCCCCAACATGTCCGGCGCGCAGATCGTCGATCTCCTCTACCGGACCGCGCGCGACGCTGGCGCGGCGGGCGTCGACAACGTCTACGGCAACGGCATTCTCGACCTGACCCGCGCATTCCAGCCCGTCGGGACGAGTTCGCTGGCGGGCTCGAAGGTCGCGGTATCGCTCGATGCCAACGCGACGCTGTCCGCGCCGATGGGCGATGCCGCGACCGGCGGGCTCGGCGCGGTGATCCTCGACAGCTATGCGCGCGCCTTCGCGATCGATCTCGCCACGACGATCCGGCGCGCATCGCCGCAACCCGCCTTGCTCGGCGCGCTTCAGGCCAATCTCCGCGCGGTGGCGGTGCAGCGCGGCGGCATGACGGTGGCGTTGACTCTCGCCCCCCAGGCAAATGGCGATGTCACGCTCCAGCATCGCGCGCTGACGACCCGCGACGCGCAATCGGCCCGCGCCATCGCAGGGATGATCTCGCAGCAGGTCGGCGAGCGGACGCAGATCGCGGTCGGCTTTGCGCAGACCGGCGGTGCCCTGAGCGCGCAACTGGCCGGTATGAACGAACCCTCCTTTCTGGTTGCCGCCGACGGCGGGACGGGTTTCGACAGCCGCGCCGCCTCGGCAGGCGCGGTGCGTCACCGACTGGCGGGTTTCGGCATCACCGCTACAATCGAAAATGGCGACATCGTCTCGCACGACACGGCGCTGCTCGCGGGCCTCGGCGGCGATGCGCGCTCATCCTATAACCGCATGACGGTCGCGCTCGACCGCCGGTTCGGCGGCATTGCCACCGCGCTCGCCGCGACCAGTCTGGCCGAAGCGGACACATTGCTCGGCGCGCGCTTCGGCGGCGGGCTCGGGGCGGCGCGGGCGACCACGCGCTTCGTCGACGCCCGCGCACGCTGGATCTCAGACAGGGGCTGGACGCTCGGTTTCAGCGCTCGTCGCGGATGGAGCGAGGCGCAGCTTCGCGGCGGCTATGCGGGCAGCGGCACGCTCATGACGAGCGCCTATGCCGCCGATCTCGGCAAGGACGGCGTCTTCGGCCGTGACAGTATCGGCCTGCGCGTCGCCCAACCGCTCCGCGTCGCGCGTGGCGGGATCGATTATCTGCTCCCGACCTACTATGATTATTCGACCGGCAGCGTGACCGACTGGACGTGGCAACGCCTCAACCTCGCCCCGACCGGCCGCGAGCTGATCGTCGAGGGGCGGTATCGGATCGCGATGTCCGCGGGCGACCTGCAGGCCAATATGTTCTGGCGGCGCGATCCCGGCAATTTCGCGACGCTCTCCCCCGATTATGGCGTCGCGCTTCGCTATGGCGTCGGCTTCTGACGCTGGAATCGAGCAGTCGCTATGCCTACATGGGTCTCATGACCCAATTCTCCCTCCTCGATCTCGTCCCCGTCGTTGAAGGCGGCACCGTGCCCCAGGCACTCGCCAACGCCGCCGACATCGCCCGCCATGTCGAAAGCCTGGGTTTTTCACGCTATTGGTGTGCCGAACATCACGGAATGCGCGGCATCGCCAGTGCCGCGACGTCGGTTGTCATTGGCCATGTCGCCGCCGCCACCAGCACGATCCGCGTCGGCGCGGGGGGCATCATGCTGCCCAATCATGCGCCGATCGTGATCGCCGAACAGTTCGGCACGCTCGACGCGCTATTTCCAGGGCGCATCGATCTCGGCCTCGGGCGTGCGCCGGGATCGGACCAGCGGGTCGCCCGCGCGATGCGCCGGACGCTGGAAACCGACGCCAACGCCTTTCCGCAGGACGTTCTCGAACTGCAAAGCTATTTCGCCGATGACGGCCAGACCGGGATCAGCGCGACACCCGGCGCGGGCGCGAGTGTCGATTTGTGGATTTTGGGATCGAGCCTGTTCGGCGCGCAGCTTGCCGCCGCACTCGGCCTGCCCTATGCCTTCGCCTCGCATTTCGCGCCCGACGCGCTCGATCAGGCGCTCGCTATCTACCGCCGCGATTTCAAACCATCGCCACAACTCGATCGGCCTTATGCGATGGCGGGGTTCAACGTCTTCGCCGCCGACACCGATGCGGAGGCAGAGCTGCTGGCAAGCTCACAGCAGCAATCCTTCGTCGCGCTGCGCACCGGCAATCCGCGTCAGCTGCCGCCGCCCGTCGCGGGCTATCGAGACAGTCTCGGCGCGCAAGGGTCGGCGATCCTCGATCATGTCCTGCAATGTTCGGCGGTCGGCAGCCCCGCGACGGTCGCGCGAGGGCTTGCCGCCTTCGTCGAGCGCACGCACGTCGACGAGATCATGGTCGCCAGTGCGATCTACGATCATGATGCGAGGAAACGCAGCCTGAGCCTGACCGCCGATGCGCTGCGTGAGATGAAACAGGCAGCATGACCGGCACGGCTTTATCCGGTCGCCGCGGGAAGCCGCAGCCGGACGAGGAGGCCGCCCAGATCCTCGCTCTCCTCAAGCGCGACCGTGCCTTCATAGATTTCGGCGACATCGCGCACGATGGCGAGGCCGAGTCCGGTGCCCGGCTTCCCCGAATCTAGGCGAACGCCCCGGTCGAAGATGCGGACGCGCTGTTCCTCGGGGATGCCGACGCCGTCATCCTCGATCATGAACTCGACGAACCCCGCCTGCGCGCCGACCGTGACGAACACGCTGCCGCCGCCATATTTGGCGGCATTCTCGATCAGATTGCCGAGCATTTCGTCGAGGTCCTGCCGCTCGACATGGACCGACAGGTGCTTCGGCCCGTCCACGTCGATCCGGACGTGACGATAAAGCCGCGCCACGGCACGCTCGACCGATTCAAGGCTGGGCCACACCTCGGCCCGGCTATGTGCCGATCCGCGTCGCCCGACCGCGCGTGCGCGTGCGAGGTGATGGTCGACCTGCCGTCGCATCGTCCGCGCCTCGCGGATGACGGTATCGCCCAGATCGTCGGCGTTGGCGGTCGCCGCGTTCATGATGACGGTGAGCGGGGTCTTGAGCGCATGCGCCAGATTGCCGGCATGCCGCCGCGCCTCCTCCGCC
>JAPKCG010000343.1 GCA_028823055.1 Sphingomonas bacterium | reverse complement strand
ATCGGTGATGAATTTCTCGACCGACCCGATCGTGACCGCGCCATGGCCCGAAAAGTCGATGACGCACTTGCCCTCGCACAACCGGTCCTGCGGGCAGATACGCCCGCAGATTTCGGGCATCGTCGAGGTCGAATTGCTCAGCTCATAGGCTTCGCGCAATCGCCCCTCGGCGGTGAGCCGCAACCAGTCGGGGATGTGATTGTGAAGCGGACAGTGAACCGAACAATAAGGCACGCCGCATTGCGAACACCGCCCGGCCTGCTCTTCCGCTGCCGGCGCGGCATAGCGCGATGCGATCTCGGCGAAATCCTCCGCCCGCGCTTCCGCCGCGCGTTTCGCAGGATAGCCCTGTTCCCGCTCCACGAATTTCAGCATCGAATCGTTCGCCATCAAATCCTCCGCGGACGCAGATATGACGGAAAGCTGCCCCTGTCACGCGACAATAGGCCGATACGGCAGCAATGCTGTCCTCGTTTTCGGTCTAGATCGCCACTTCAAAGGAATTCTGTAGCTTTAGCGGCAAAATATAGATCCGTTTCGGGCCTAGGAGAACGTCAGCGCGGCAAGGGCGATGCCGCCCACCACGATCCGATACCATCCGAACGGCGTAAATCCGCGCCGCCCGATCAGGTTGACGAACCAGCGCACGACGACGACCGCGACGACGAACGACACGACGAAACCGATCGCGATATCGAGCATACCCACCCCGGTGCCCGACGCGAGTTCGTGGCGATTCTTGAACAGTTCGAGCACCGTCGCGCCGAGCATCGTCGGAATCGCGAGAAAGAAGGAGAATTCCGCTGCCGTCCGGCGCTCGACCCCGAGCATCAGCGCGCCGAGGATCGTCGCGCCCGACCGGCTGACGCCAGGCACCATCGCGAGACACTGGATAAAGCCGATCATCACCACCGTCTTGAGCGGAATATCCGCGACCCCGCGTATCTCGCCCGGTTTGACGGTCCGTTCGATCGCGATGATCGCGGCCCCGCCGACCATCAGCGCGATCGCGACGATTTCGGCATTGCCCAGCAACGCCTCGATCTTCTTGTGGAGAATCAGTCCGATGACTGCGGCGGGAATGAACGCGACGATGATATTGCGCGCGAAGCGTACCGCGCCGGCTTCCCAGGTCAGCACGCCCGAAATGACGGTCCAGACCGTCCGCCAATACAGAACGACGATCGCCAGGATCGCGCCCAACTGGATCACGATGTTGAACAGCGCCCAGCGTTCGGCATCCCAGCCGAGCAGGCGCGTCGCGAGAATCAAATGCCCGGTCGAGGAGACGGGCAGGAATTCGGTAATCCCCTCGACGATGCCGAGGATGATGACGGTCAGCAGGTCCATATCTTATCCTTCAGGCGGCGATATCGTCGGTGCGACGGCCGAACCGTCCCTGCCGTCGGAAACGCACGAGCCAGTCGGGCGCGACCGCCGCGAGCGGTGTCGCCGCGATCCCCAGATCGGTCAGCGTCGTCGCGCCCGGCGCGACGACGTTGTCGTGACCCAGCATCAGCCACTGGTCCCAGGTGATCGGCGCACCTGGCAGAAAACCCGCGCGCGCAATCATCGCGCCCGCCATATCGGGCAGTTCGACGATCGCGGGATCGCGCCCGATCGCCTCGGCGATCCAGCGGATGATGCCGCCCATCGTCAAGATGTCGGGGCCGCCCAGCTCGATCGTCGCGCCCGGCCGGGGCGTCGAAACGAGCGCCGCGATCGCATCGCCGACATCGGCGGCGAAGACGGGCTGGAACTTCGTGCCCGCACGCAGCACGGGAACCATCGGCGCTTTCTCGATCATCCCGGCGAACCGATTTATAAACTCATCCTCCCGCCCGAACACGATCGAGGGCCGGACGATCATCGCCATCGGGAAGGCATCGCGTACCGCGGCCTCGCCTTCCCCCTTCGATCGGCCGTAATTCGACGCGGCCTGCGGGTCGGCCCCGATCGCGGACATGTGGACGAGCGCCTCGACGCCCGCATCGCGCGCCGCCCCGGCCACGGTCCGCGCGCCAGTGACGTGGATCGCATCGAACTTTCCGGCAAGCACCCCGACCAGATTGACGACCGCATCCGCGCCCGCGACCGCATTGGCGATCGTGTCGGGCCGCATCACGTCGGCCGCGACGAACTGCGTCTGTCCCAGCCCGCCGAGCGGCTTGAGATACCATGCCGCCCGCGGATCACGCTGCGCCACGCGAACGCGCGCGCCGCCGCTTAGCAGCGCCTCGACGACATAACGCCCCACGAAACCGCCGCCACCGATCACCGTTACCAGTTTATTCTTCATCGCGTGCCTTCCGCGTCGTCCGAAAAAATGCCTGCCGCCCCTTGCCCCAGCGATACCCCGATTGACAAGCGCGCGCCATGCCCCCTAAAGCCCGCCGCCTACCTGACGAAGAAGTCTTTCTGGGGCCCAGATGGCGGAATTGGTAGACGCACCAGCTTCAGGTGCTGGCGGTCGCAAGGCCGTGGAGGTTCGAGTCCTCTTCTGGGCACCAAAACTCCTGCGGGAGTGGCATCAAAAACCTTGAAAAAACCGCAGAAATCTGCCATTTTCGGCTGGATTTTGATGCCGCGTGTTTCACGCTGTTTCAGGCCGTGCCCCCACAATCAGGGGCATGGAGCGGGGCATATGCCCCCTCATGCCCCTTTCTGGCGAAAGGTCATGCCCCCAAATGTCACTGACAGCCTTGCAAATCCGAGCTTTTTCGCCCGGTGCTACCGCCTACAAGCGCGCCGATGAGCGCGGCCTCTACCTCGAAATCTTCCCCAACGGCTCGAAGCTCTGGCGGCTGAAGTATTATGTAGGCGGCAAAGAAAAGACGATCGCTCTTGGAGCCTGGCCGGAAGTTAGTCTTCAGGCGGACCGCCTCGAGCGGGACGAACTCAGGCTGCGTATTGCCAAGGGCGAAGACCCTGCTTTGACGCGAAAGAAGAACAAGGCGACGGCCAAAATCAGCGCCGCCAACACCTTCGAGTCGGTCGCGCGAGAGTACATCGAGATCAAGATGGTCGGCGAAGGCCGCGCAGAGGCCACCTTGCTCAAGGCTCGCTGGTTCCTCGATCTGCTCAAGCCAGCGATCGGCCACATGCCGATTTCGGATGTCGACCCCTAGATGATGCTGGCCCCGCTCAAGAAGCTGGAGGCGCGAGGCAACCGCGAGACCGCTAAGAAGTGCCGCTCCTTCGCAAGCCGGGTGTTCCGCTATGGCGCCGCCACTGGCCGGTGCACCACGGATCCGACGGCAATCCTCAAGGGCGCACTGCTAACGCCGCAGGCGCGCCACTACGCAGCGATCCTCGAACCGGATAAGCTCGGCGAACTGCTGCGCGCCATTAACGCGTTCGAATGCTACCCGATCACCAAGCTGGCGCTGAAGGTCGCCCCGCACATTTTCGTCCGACCGGGTGAGATGCGGCACGGCGAGTGGCAGGAGATCGACTTCGAGAAGGCTATCTGGACGATCCCCGCAGGCAAGATGAAGGCGCGGCGCACCCACGCCGTGCCTCTGTCGCGCCAGGTGCTCGAACTGCTCAGAGAGCTGCAGGCCATCACCGGGGGGCAAGGCTACATTTTCCCCGCCTTCCACACCCGGCTGCGCCCGATGAGCGAGAACACCATCAACTCGTCATTTCGGCGCATGGGCTACAGCAAGGACGAAATGACCGCCCACGGCTTCCGGTCGACGGCATCGACTTTGCTGAACGAAAGCGGGCTTTGGCACCCCGACGCCATCGAACTGAACCGCGCCGGGTCTGCCGGAGGCGTTGGGTTGTGAGTCACGCTGCCATATCG
>JAPKCG010000342.1 GCA_028823055.1 Sphingomonas bacterium | reverse complement strand
AGCACCGTCAGGATCGGCGTATTCGCCTCCCGCCCGCCGATCAGGATGAAGATCAGCGAATTGATCAGGAACGCGACGAACTCCCAATGGTGCAGCACCCCCTGCCGCCCGTCATCGCTGATCGACCCCAGGAAGCCGTAATTGCCGACGATCAACCCCGCGGTCAGCGTGGCGAGCACGCCAGAGGCATGGAAATGCTCGGCCAACAGGAAACTGCCATAGGCGATCAGCATCGTCAGCGTGATCTCGACCAGCCGGTCGCTCGTCCGCCCCGCGATCAGAATCAACGGCACCGCGACGACCGCGCCCGCAATGATCCCGCCGCCGATCGTCTTGACCAGGTCGAACCCGATCTCCGCCGCGCCTGCCGCCGCGCCGCCCGCGATTGCGACCAGGATCGCGAAACCGACCGCCGCGACGCCGTCGTTGAGCAGGCTTTCCGCCTCGACGAGCAGGTGCAGCCGCGGCTGGACGCGCAGCGACTTGAACGCCGAAATCACCGCGACCGGATCGGTCGCCGCGATCAGCACGCCGAACAGCGCCGCGCCGATCCAGCTCCAGCCCATCCACCAATGCATCCCCACCGCGACGACACCCGCCGCCAGCACGACCCCGATCGTGACCAGTGCCAGCAGCAACGGCATCTCACGGCGGAGCGGTTTCCACGGGATCTGGATCGCGGCCTCGAACACCAGGGGCGGCAGAAAAACGAAGAAAATCAGGTCGGGCGTCAGCGGCGGCGTCGTACCCGGTGCGGCGAAGGCGAGCGCAACGCCCGCCGCGACCAGCCCGATGCTGTAAGGCAGCTTCAGCCGGTGCGTGCCGATCGCGACCAGCGCCGCGACGAACAGCAGCGCGCCCAATGATGGAAAATCAAAGCCTTGCATTGCGTTTCGTCCCTGTTCACGCTTGGTCGTGTAGACACGCCGTCCTGTCGCAATCAAGCGCCGGGGGAATTGTGTCTCCCCATCCCGTCCGGGCACAGGTAGAGCGTATCGGGGGTCGAATGCCAGTAAAGTCGGATCGGTGAAGAAAACCACGTTCAAAACGGCGCTGTCGACGGCGGTGTCGATGGCGGTCGCGATCGTCTCGACGACGATGCTCGCCGCATGCGGATCGAACGGTCGCCCGGGGACGAGCGGGCGGGCTCCGGTCGCGTCGTCGCCCGTCTATGTCTCGGTCCCGGTCCCGCCGCCCGCACCGCTCATCCGCCGCCGCCCCGCCGCGCCGCCGCAACTGACCGCCACGATCGGATCGCTCGCACGCGGGTTCGAAGGGAAATTCGGCATCGCGGTGCGCGCGGTCGATGATGGCTGGATGGTCGAGGAACGCGGGCGCCAGTTGCTGCCGCAACAATCGGTCAGCAAATTATGGGTCGCGATCACGCTGCTCGACCTACGTGATTCCGGAAAGGCGCGGCTCGACGATCCGATCACCGTGCGCCCCGAAGACCTGACGCTGTTCCATCAGCCACTCGCCTCGCTGGTAAAGGGCGATGGCTATCGCACCACGGTCGGCGACCTGCTCACCCGCGCGCTGACCCGTAGCGACAATACCGCCAACGACCGGCTGCTCTCCTATGTCGGCGGTCCCAAGGCGGTGCGCGCGATGATCGACCGCAAGCAACTCGGCGACATCCGCTTCGGGCCGGGCGAACGGCTGCTCCAGTCGAAGACCGCGGGTCTCACCTGGGTTCAGGCCTATGCCAGGGACAATGGCTTCATGATCGCGCGATCGCGGCTGTCGCCTGCGGTTCGCGCCGCTGCGCTCGACGCCTATGTGTCCGATCCGCCCGATGGCGCGGCCCCCGTCGCGATCGTCGATGCGCTCTCGCGGCTGGCACGCGGAGAATTATTGTCCGAAACCTCGACACGGATCATGCTCGATACGATGGGCAGTTCGGTGACCGGGCGCGCCCGCCTGCGCGCGGCGCTGCCCGGCGGGTGGGAAATCGCGCACAAGACGGGCACGGGTCAGGACCTCGGCAGCCGCAATGCGGGGTTCAACGATGTCGGCCTGATCACCGCGCCCGACGGTCGCCGCTTTGCGATCGCGGTCATGATCGGCGACACGCGCGAAAAGATCCGCGACCGCCAGACCCTTATCCAGAACGTCGCCAACGCCGTCGCCACCTATGCAGGCGATATACGTGGCGCGCCAGGGGCGGCCAACTGACCGGCGGCGGGTCACCCCGCAGCCCTCGATGTGGCGCAGATTCGGCATCGGCAGAACATTGGGTTGGTCGTATCCGCGCGGTCGGCTAGACCACACGCACGATGCCACATCTCTATCTTGTCGACGGTTCGGGCTATATCTTCCGCGCCTATCACCGCCTCCCGCCGCTCACCAACAAACATGGCGAGCCGGTTGGCGCGGTCTATGGCTATACGACGATGCTGTGGAAGCTCGCCGACGAGGTACATCAGGCCGACGGCCCGACGCACATGGCGGTCATCCTCGACAAATCGTCGAAGACGTTCCGCAACGACCTGTACGACCAGTATAAGGCGCACCGCCCGCCCCCGCCCGAGGATCTCGTCCCGCAATTCCCGATGATTCGCGACGCGACCCGCGCGTTCAGCCTGCCGTGCATCGAGACGGCGGGGCTGGAGGCGGACGACATCATCGCCTGCTACACCAACGCCGCGCTGGCGCAGGGGTGGCAGGTCACGATCGTCAGCAGCGACAAGGATCTGATGCAGCTGATGACCGATCCGTCGGTCGACATGTACGACACGATGAACAACCGGCGGCTCGGCCCCGATCATGTGAAGGAAAAATTCGGCGTCACCCCGGCGCAACTCGGCGACGTGCTCGCGCTGATGGGCGACAGCGTCGACAACGTCCCCGGCGTCACCGGCATCGGCCCCAAGCGCGCTTCCGACCTCATCAACGAATATGGCGACCTCGAATCGGTCCTCGCCGCCGCGCCCGAGATGAAGAAATCGAAGATGCGCGACAATCTGATCGAACAGGCCGACGCCGCGCGCCTGTCGAAGGTTCTGGTCACGCTCAAATGCGACGATGCGCTGCCCGAACCGCTCGACGATCTCGAACTGAAGGGAATTCCCGACGCGCCGTTGCGCGCGTTTCTCGACCATCACGGCTTCAAATCGCTGCTGACCAAACTCGACGGCGCGAGCGGATCGAGCGGCCCTGCCGACGCGCCCGTTCCCGCGCCCGCCAGCGTGCCGATGGAGGAAGACCCCCCCTGCGATCACGATGCCTATGAGACGGTCGTCGACACCGACGCGCTGGACCGCTGGATCACGAACGCGCGGCATCAGGGCTGGATCGCGATCGATACCGAAACCACCGGGATCGATGCGACGCAGGCAGAACTTGTCGGCGTCAGCCTCGCGCTCCACCCCAATCTCGCCTGCTACATCCCGCTCGGCCATGGCGGCAGCGACATGTTCGCCGAAATCCCCGTCCAGCTCGACCGCAATATCGCGCTCACCAGACTGAAAGAACTGTTCGAGGATCCCGCCGTTCTCAAGATCGGGCATAACCTCAAATACGACATGATCGTCCTCGGGCTGTGCTGCCCCGACCTCGGCGGGATCGCGGTCGCGCCGTTCGACGACACGATCGTCATGAGCTTCGACCTCGACGCCGGCCTCCACGGGCACGGCATGGACGAACTCGCCGCGACGCATCTCAGCCATAGCTGCATCGCGTTCAAGGACGTCGTCGGCACCGGCAAGTCGCAACGCACGTTCAACGAAATCGATCTCAAGGCCGCGACGCGCTATGCCGCCGAGGACGCCGACGTCACCTATCGCCTGTGGAAACGCTTCAAGGCGCGGCTGCCG
>JAPKCG010000341.1 GCA_028823055.1 Sphingomonas bacterium | reverse complement strand
GTGCCGCCCGCCATGACGCCGACGTTGTAGGTCAGCTTGGGCTCGGCGAGGTCGCGGCGAAAAGCGTCGAGGATGCGGACGAGTTCGTAGGTCGCGCCATAGCCGAGCGCGGGGCCGAACACGCCACTGGAATGGCCGGTGACGCCGGTCGCAACGATTTCCCAGTTGGTCGAGCTGCGCCGCGCGATCGTGCCCCAGTCATGGCCGTCCTCGGTCGCGACGGGTTCATATTCGAGCGCGACATCGGCCCATTTGCCCGCCGCGATCAGATCGGCGCGCGCGTCGGCGAGCGGTGCGCCGGTGCGCTCCTCATCGCCGGTCAGCACGACCTTGATATCGGCGGCCTTCAGCGTGCCCGCCGCCTGCATCGCGCGCAGGGCACCGATGATGACGACGAGACCGCCCTTGTCGTCGCTGGTGCCGGGGCCGGTCGCGGTCGTGCCCGCTTTCGCATAGCGCTGAAACGGGCTGTCGGGTTCGAAGACGGTATCGAGATGGCCGATCATCAGCACGCGCTTGCCGCGGCCATTGCCCCTGTGCGTCGCGACGATGTGGCCCGCGCGCCCGGTCTTCGTCATGTCGATCCACGCGACGTCGAAGCCGAGGGGGGCGAGCTCGGCGCGCATCATCTCACCGACCTTCGTGACGCCGGGCAGGTTGAGCGAGCCGCTGTTGATATTGACCAGTCGTTCGAGCAGCGCCTCCTGCCGCGAGGCTTCGGCGGCGACGGTCGCGGCCATGTTCTTCTCCGCCGGCGTCGACGCGGCGAACGCGGGGAAGGGGAGAAGCAAGGCGGCGAGCGCGATCAGGGATTTGTGCATGACGCCCAGTGTAGCAGCGGCGCCGGGGGATGCCAGCGGATCGGTGAATGCGCGGAAGTTTACGAAAGGTCGCGGTCGGAAGCGGTGCTGTCGTGGCCCGGCAAGCCCGTTCAGCCCAAAGTTCACACAAGGTCACGCCAAAACGCATTCGTCATCCCCGACCAATTTCGCGCGGTCGGTATCGGACGACAGCCGGTTCAAGGAGCCGGACCGTGATGATGGCATCGCGCGCCCATGTAGGACAGCAGTGCAGGACGGCCATGTAAGACTGCCATCTAGGACGGCGGCTCCGGCGGTCAGTCGATACTACGGCCGACGCGGACGAGAAGGCCGCTGGGATCGCTGACGGAAAACTCATAGGTGCCCCACGGCTTGGCGTGCGGCGCACCCTCTTCGATGATGAGTTCTCGGACGGTGTCGGCGACGGCGTCTACGTCATCGACATACAGGTACAAACCGAAGGGGTTGTCCTCGATATGCCGGGGCCAGCCGGGCGCGTGGGTGAGGTGCAGGTGCCAGCCGCGACCGTCCTCCATGATCCGGTAATGGCCGTAATCGCTGACGGTGGTGAACCGCAGGCGTCGATAGAAAGCCTCGCTGGCGTCGAGGTCGCTGCTGGGGATGATCGCGACGGCGTGATGGGTCATGGCGTGAATTTCTCCAATTTGGCGCTGACGACCATGTGAAGGCACGGGCATTTTCTGGCGATAGCTAAAATGCATCGGGAGAGCCGAAGCGGACGACAGGCGGCGATTGTCCGGAAGGACGCCTCTTCCAGGCGGATAGCTGCATGGTAGACGACATCATGCTATCTTCTCCATCGGTTCCAAACCGACCTGCGTCGACCGACGCCGTCATCATAAATGCCTTTGTCGCCCTGACGTTCGAACGGCGATATGCTGCGATCCGCATCGCCGATCTGATCGCGCGCGCGGGCGTCGGCAAATCGACATTCTATGAGCATTTCCGGGGCAAGGATGCTGTCCTGCTGGCGGCGATGCAGCCGATTTTGCTGGCGCTGGCGACCGCTGCCTCGGGGCGGGCGGCGCGTTCATATGTTCGGGACGTCGTCGGTCATTTGTGGGATCGCCGGTCGACGGGACGCGCAATCATGGACTCAACGGCCGCACCGATACTTCATCGCCAACTGGCTAACGCCATCGCAACTCACGGCGGGCGCGCCGGAGCGGATGAGGCGGTCCCGATCGCCGCTATCGGCATCGCGGGGGCGCAGCTGGCGATGTTGAGCGCGTGGCTGGCGGGGCAAGCGCCCGCGACGATCGATGCGATGACGGATGGGTTGATGGCCTGCTCGCGCCTTTGGTACGGGGATGCGGCTTCGTAGCCTCCATCGGCTTCACCGCCTTACGAGCGCCGCCCGATCTTCGCCATCGCATAAGTGCTGAAACCAGCGGCGAGCGTGGTGAGGGTCAGGCCGACGAATGCGCCCCATTTTGCGCCTTGTGGCCCTGCGATCAAGGCGCCTGCGACCATGCCGAGCAGGGGGAGGACGATGAGGAGAAGGCAGCCGATGGCAATCATGGCGGCGGTTTAGCAAATATGCTGCGTGAGATGCGATCTAACCGAATGCGCCAGAACGTCGAAAGGGCGCCCGGATCTCTCCGGACGCCCTTCCGCTGTCCACGCGCGGGATGCGCGTAACTTGTTGGCTGTAACGATCAGGCCGAATAATACATATCGAATTCGACGGGGCTCGGCGTCATTTCGAAACGCGCGACGTCGGCGGCCTTCAGTTCGATATAGCTTTCAATCTGGTCCTTGGTGAACACGTCGCCCTTGAGCAGATAGTCGTGATCCGCCGCCAGGCTGTCGAGCGCCTCGCGCAACGATGCGCAGACGGTCGGAACCTCGGCCAGTTCGGCGGGCGGCAGGTCGTACAGATTCTTGTCCATCGCGTCGCCAGGATGGATCTTGTTCTGGATTCCGTCGAGGCCCGCCATCATCAGCGCCGCATAGGCGAGATAGGGGTTGGCCATCGCATCGGGGAAGCGGATTTCGACGCGCTTCGCCTTGGGTCCGGTGCCGTAAGGGATGCGGCACGATGCCGACCGGTTGCGCGCCGAATAAGCGAGCAGCACGGGGGCTTCGTAACCGGGGACGAGGCGCTTGTAGCTGTTCGTCGTCGGGTTGGTGAAGGCGTTGACCGACTTGGCATGTTTGATGATACCGCCGATGAAGAACAGGCACATCTCCGACAGGCCCGCATAGCCGTTGCCCGCGAACAGCGGATCCTTGCCGTTCCAGATCGAGAAGTGCGTGTGCATCCCCGAACCGTTGTCTTCCTTGATCGGCTTCGGCATGAACGTTGCCGACTTGCCATAGGCGTGCGCGACCTGATGGACGACATATTTGTAGATCTGCATCCGGTCGGCGGTCTGAGTCAGCGTGCCGAAGGTCATGCCGAGTTCGTGCTGCGCGGCGGCAACCTCATGATGATGCTTGTCGCAGGGCAGGCCCATCTCGATCATCGTCGAGACCATCTCGCCGCGGATATCGACCGCGCTGTCGACCGGGGCGACGGGGAAATAGCCGCCCTTGGCGCGCGGGCGATGGCCCATATTGCCGCCTTCATATTCGCGGCCGGTGTTGGTCGGCAGCTCGATGTCGTCGATCTTGAAGAAGGACGTGTTGTACGCGGTTTCGAAGCGCACGTCGTCGAACATGAAGAATTCGGCTTCGGGGCCGACATAGACGGTGTCGCCGATGCCGGTTTCCTTGAGATACGCCTCGGCGCGCTTCGCGGTGGTGCGCGGGTCGCGGGCATAGCCTTCGCCGGTCGAGGGTTCGACGATGTCGCAGAACAGGATCATCATCGGCGTTGCCGAGAAAGGATCGATATAGGCCGCTTCGAGATCAGGCATGAGGATCATGTCCGATTCGTTGATCGCCTTCCACCCCTCGATCGACGAGCCGTCGAACATCAGGCCGTCGGTCAGTTCGTCTTCGCCGATGAGCGAGGCGACCATCGTCAGATGCTGCCA
>JAPKCG010000340.1 GCA_028823055.1 Sphingomonas bacterium | reverse complement strand
CCTGCGCTGGATGAACGAGGCGGGCGTCTTCGGCCGTTTCATTCCCGATTTCGGCCGTGTCGTCGCGCAGATGCAGTTCGACATGTATCATCACTATACCGTCGACGAACATACGATCCGCGCGATCGGGCTGTTGTCGCGGATCGAGCGCGGCGAGTTGAAGGCGGATCATCCGATCGGATCGGCGATCATCCATCATGTCGTCTCGCGCCGGGTGCTGTACGTCGCGGTGCTGATGCACGACATCGCCAAGGGGCGCGGCGGCGATCATTCGATTCTCGGCGCGGCGGTCGCGAAAAAACTATGCCCGCGGCTCGGCCTGACGCCGGCGGAAACCGAAACCGTGTCGTGGCTCGTGCGCTGGCACCTCCTGATGTCGGCGACCGCCTTCAAACGCGACCTCAGCGATTACAAGACGATCATCGATTTCACCGACATCGTGCAAAGCCCCGAACGATTGCGGCTGTTGTTGCTGCTGACCGTCGTCGATATTCGCGCGGTCGGACCGGGAACGTGGAACGGGTGGAAACGCCAGCTCCTGTCCGACCTGTACGAAGCGGGCGAGGAAGTGCTGCGCCTGGGGCACAAGGAACGCGGGCGCGAGGAAAAGATCGCCGTGAAGCAGAAGTCGCTGGCGGCGGCGCTTGGCTGGGATGCCGCCAAATTCTCGCGCTATGTGGCGCGCTTCACCGAATCCTATTGGATTGCCGAGCCGGACGACGTGCTGCTCCACAATGCGCGTTTCGTCGACACGATCACCGATGCGCCGCTATCGATCGATGCGCAGGTCTATCAGGAACGCGGCGCGACGCTGGTGACGATCTATGCGACCGATCATCCGGGCCTGTTCTATCGCATCGCGGGCGCGATCCACATCGCTGGCGGCAACATCATCGACGCTCGTATCCATACGACGCGCGACGGCATGGCGATCGACAATTTCCTCGTTCAGGACCCGTTCGGCAGCACTTTCGACGAGGCGGCGCAGTTACAGCGACTGCGCGTCGCGATCGAGGATGCGCTCGCCAATCGCGGCAAACTCGACGACCGGTTGAAGGCCAAGCCCCCTGCCCGCACCCGCGCCGATGCGTTCCGCGTCGAACCCAATGTCCTGATCGACAATCGTGCCTCCAACCGGTTCACCGTGATCGAGGTCAATGCGCGCGACCGGCCCGCCTTGCTCAACCAGCTGGCACAGGCGCTGTTCCAGTCCAAGGTGATGCTCCATTCGGCGCATGTTTCGACCTATGGCGAACGCGCGGTCGACACCTTTTACCTCACCGACCTGACCGGCGACCGTATCGTGTCGCAGACCCGGCTGAAGACGCTCGAAAAACGCCTGCTTGGCGCGGCGGCGGGCAAAAAGGTCGAAATGGCCGCCTGAGAATCGTGCTGCTTCAGGGCGAGATCTCGCCGGGAAACATGATAACGGGATCACCCGGCGACCAGGGCGTGAACTTGGTCATCACCGATGCGAATAACGGCGATGCGAGATGACCGCCAAGCCACGCGCGGACACGGGGAATCCCTTGCGCGGCGAACCAGTCGGGCTCGACCCCGGCAAATTGCCGCACGAATGGCATGATCGCGGCATCCGCTATCCCGCGCGTCTCGCCGCATAGGTGCCGCGATACCGATAGGCGCGCCTCCAGATCGGACAGAAATTCGAGACCCCGCCGACGATGCGCCACCGCATCGGATACATGCCGGTCGGGATATTTATATCGGTCGAGATCATGTTTGAACCGGCCATCGTTGCGCGCGATCAAATCGGCATCGTCGCGATCCAGCCATCTTTCGGGATCGCGGCGCGCCAGTGTCCAGCGCATGATATCGATGCTTTCATCGATCACGCCGCCATCGTGCACCTGCAGCACGGGGACCGTGGCCTTTGCCGACGCCGCCAGCAGCGCCGCCGGTTTACTGGCGAGGCGAACCTCGCGCAGCACGCATTGCGTACCGCTGACCGCCACCGCAAGCCTCGCCCGCATCGCATAGGGGCACCGCCGAAAACTATAGAGAATGGCCGTGTCGCTCGACATTTCTTCTCCCGATGACGTGTCCCGCCAGCCCGATGGGATCGCAGGGGCTATGCACGGATATGGCGATGGCGCCCTCGAAACGGTTCACCATACATATCCGATATGCTCATTCGGCGCTGTTATGATTGGCCAGCCCGCCCTTTTCCATTAGCGATGCCGGGGATGAAACGAAACTGGCTAAGCGAAGCGATCCGGCGGATCGAGGCGGATTACAACCGCAGTGCGGATACGCATCTGATCCGCGTCGATTTGCCGCGATTTACCGGCATCACCTTGTATCTCAAGGATGAAAGCTCGCATCCGACGGGCAGCCTCAAACACCGCCTGGCGCGGTCGTTGTTCCTTTACGCCCTCTGCAATGGCTGGATCGGTCCCGACACCTGCGTCATCGAATCATCGTCGGGATCGACCGCGGTGTCGGAGGCGTATTTCGCGAAGATGCTCGGGCTGCGCTTCATCGCCGTCGTCCCCGCGAGCACCGCCGCGCCGAAACTCGACGCGATCCGTTTTCATGGCGGCGAGATCCACGCGGTCGACGACCCGCGCACCGTCTATGCGGAATCGCACCGGCTAGCGGCGGAAACGGGCGGTCATTATCTCGACCAGTTCACCTATGCCGAGCGCGCGACCGACTGGCGCGGCAACAACAATATCGCCGAATCGATCTTCGCGCAGATGGGTGAGGAGGAACATCCCGTCCCCCGCTGGATCGTCTGCGGCGCGGGCACCGGCGGGACGTCGGCGACGATCGGGCGCTTCATCCGTTATCAGCGGCACGCCAGCGAATTGTGTGTCGCCGATCCGGTCAATTCCGCCTTCCACCGCCATTTCGCGGATCGTTCGGTCGTCGCCCTGCCCCCCGGCTGCGCATCGCGGATCGAGGGGATCGGTCGCCCGCAAGTCGAACCCAGCTTCGTCCCCGCCGTGATCGATCGGATGATCGCGGTCGATGACGCTGCCAGCATCGGCGCGATGCGCGCCCTCTCCGCCCGCATCGGCCGCCGCGTCGGCGGCTCGACCGGCACCAATATCGTCGCTTGCCAAAGCCTGATCGAGGAAATGGCCGCGGCGGGCGAAACCGGCAGCGTCGTCACCCTGCTATGCGACGGCGGGGAGCGTTACGGCTGCACCTATTATGACGACGCCTGGCTGGAGGGATGCGGGCTCGACTGGCGAAACCCGGCAACGCAGGTGGCGGCGTTTTTGGGGAATTAAGGCTAGTCTAGCGCCGCCGAAGAGCAGTGGGCGGTCCCATGCCTGCTATCGGTAGGAAGCGGACATCCGCGCTCGCCGGCTTAGCTTACTCGATGGCAAGCAGCTCGCGTCCCGGTCGGTTGCCCCGCTCTCCAATCGAGCGAAAGCCGAGCTTGTGCAGCAGGGACCAAGAAGCTTCGTTTCCGCGCCTACATTCAGCCGTAATCAGACGAGCTGGGTAGGTACGCCGGAGTTGTGAAATCACGGCTGAAACTGCCTCGGCCGCATAGCCTCGCCGGTGGAAACGTGAACCGATCCAGTAGCCAACTTCCAGCCGATCATCGCCATGTGCGTGCATACCTACAACACCAATCAATTCTGCTCCCAGCCAAACGCCGAGGAAGCAGTTCTCCGCATCCTTGCTGTCAATCAAGGCTTGCGCGCCCGAAAAGGTAAAGGGTGACGGAAGGAAATGAACAGCATTGGTGATCGTGGGATCATCCGTAAGGACGGCGACGAGGGCGGCATCTTCCAAGATTAGCGGACGGATGCGGAGGCGCTCGGTTTTGCAGGAGGGGAAGGAGCTGAGAAGCGGGTCCAT
>JAPKCG010000339.1 GCA_028823055.1 Sphingomonas bacterium | reverse complement strand
GGGTCGCCGAAGACAGTCGGCCATTCGCCAAAGGCAAGGTTCGTCGTGACGATGAAGCCGCCGTAACTGACCAACACACCGCGCGTCCATGCCGCCTTGTCGAGCTTGCCGTGAAACGCGTGGAGATCGGCGACGCCGATCGGATCGCGCGTCCATTTGGCTTCGAGCAGGTAGATCTGGTCATCGAGCAGGAAGCTCCCGTCGATCTGTTCCCCGACATTGCGGAACGGCTCGCGCGCCTTGAGGCCGAACAGATCGAATGCGCGCTTGAGAAAGTCCTCGAACGCATAGCCGCGCGGTTGCGGAGCCAGATCGCGAAGACCGTAGAGCTCGCGCCGCAGGTCGGCGAGCTGCGCGATGTTGAACGCCCTCTTGGGCTGCTCGTCTGCCCCGCCGGATGTCTTGCCATTCAGGCGCTGGATGAGGCCAAGCAGGCGGCCCTCGGCGTTCGTTACAGGGTCTTCGTTCCCGGACGAATTGAGATGCTCGCGGCGAGACTCGCCGAGCGCCTGCAAGGTGCGCGCGGCGGTCGCGTTGTCTACCTTGGACAGGAAGCAGCGCAGGCGTTTACCTTTCGAGGTTCCGCCTTCGGCATAGACTGGATCGTCGATATCGACGTCGAGTTCGACGGCGAAGAATTCGGAAAATGTCGCGTCCGAGAAGTCGAGCACATAGCCGCGTCCGCGGACGAACTCGACGAGTTCTTCAATAGTTCGGAAATCGATCGGCCTCAGGCTGCTCATCGCACACGCTTACCTGAGGCCCATCATTCGGGCCCAGGCATCGACCTGGCCGAAGGCATCCTGCTGCCACTCGTCGAGACTGCGCTCGCCGAGAATATCGGAATCTTCCACGAACCTGCGGACGCAGGTCGGGCCGAAGTCGTCGACGTCCTTAAACTTCGCGGCAACGTGACGGAAACCTTCTTGGCCGCTGTCGTATTCGAGCAGCGGCTTGCACTCCTCGACCAGGGCCTCGACGCCGCCGGGATAATTCCGGAGCGAGAAATAGACGTCGTAGGCATCCTTCTGCTTGGTTCGGCCGTCGAGCGCATAGCCTTTCATCGCTAGCAGGGCCGGGATCGAGGCGACCGCGATCTGGACCGTGTTGCGACCGCCATCGGGCATGTCGCCCTCTATCGCCACGAGTTTGTAGAAATGCGCGGCGAGATCGGCGCCATAGGCGCGCTGGGTCGCGAAATCGGTCGTGATCGGTGGCTTACTCTTGGCGATGACGGCATCGAATGGCCGCAGGAAGTCGACCACCACCTCGATCGCCGCGCCGCCATCCTTCGCCTCGACGGTCCGCACCATACGGAAATTGCGAAGCTCTTCGCGGGTCTCGTAACCCTGATCGCGCAGCGCCTCGACCAACCCCGCATATTGCTCGTCTTCGGCGAGCGCTTCGGCATCGAGACTGAGATCGATATCGGCAGTGCCGACGTGTCGCATTTCGCTCTCTTCGAGAAGCAGCCAGGGGACCGCGCCGCCCACAACCGCGAACTTGCCGCGGTAGCTCCCCAAGGTCTGGCCGATTTCCACCAGAACCGAGCGAATGGCGGCGGTGGTCCGGTCGTCGTACTGACCGGCGACTTGCGGTTCCTCGTTCATGCGTTCCACTCGAGAAGTTTGGCGCGCAGGTGTTGCGCCCCCTCCTCGCCGCGCTCTCCGGCGTTCATCAGGTCGAGATAGGTCTGGACCGGACTGGTCGCGAAAATGCCGTCGGACACCTCGACGGCATCGTCAAGCACACCATCCTCGTCCGGAACGCGGACGACGACGTTGGCACCCTTTGCGGCCGGCGCGAGGTCGAGTGCGCTCGCGAGTGCGTTGAAGCCCGCTTCGTCGGCATAAAGATAGGTTGTCTGCTGACGCACGTACGGCGCGAGCCAATCCGCTGCGGAATAGGACGCCAGAACCGCCCGCCCCCCGCCCATCGGAAGCGAGCGGAGGCGATCGGTGAGAACCTTGCCGTGCAGGTGGGAGTAGCGGCGGATTTCTTCTCCCTGCGGCGGCTCGTAGGAATCCGCCCAGCTTTCCAGCAGGTCGTCCCGATCGGTGAGCGTCAAACCCGCGTCCCCCATTTCGGCCCAGCCGCGTTCGCGCAGAGCTGAGCCGACGGTGCTCACGTGGCCGATGCTGACCTTGGCCTCCTCGGCGAGTTCGGCGACGCGCCAGCTGCGGTGAGGGTCGCGCAGAAGCATTCGCAATATCCGAGCCGATTTCGGTTTGAACAGGGACCGCAAGGCGCGCCGCTCGGGTTTGGGCCGTTCGGCCACTTGGCGGTCGATGAAGATGGTATCGACCGCTACATGGGCGTTGCCGAGGAAGTCGACATATCCCACCCCCTCGCGGCGGCAAACGTCCCGGGCCAGCGCGGACAGATAAGGGGCCATTACGACGGGCACGAAGTCATCGTCCTGGCCATCGATGTAGTGTTTTAGCTGCAAGGCGGCGCTCTGCATCACGCGGGGCTGCCCGTTGGATTTGACCTCGATCACGAAGGTCAACGGTTTGTCTGCGTAGTGAGCCGTCACGATGATATCGACTTGCCCGTCTCGCCCGATGGCCGCTTCCCGCTCCACCTGGATCACTTCCAGGCGCGGAATGTCCTGGAGGAGCTTTTCGAAGACGCGAGCGGCTTCGTTCTCCGTTTTCACTGATTCGTACCTGTTCATCGGAACGTTGAAATAGCTCATCTAGTGAAAAATGCAAGCCACTTTCATCCAAAAAGCATTTTCAACGGATTGTCGAAATCACCAACAAACTGAAAGTGATCCAACAAGGCGTGGGGCAGGGCACCAGACGGCGGACAAGGAGACCGAGGCGAAGGCCTGCTCTGCAAAGAGAGAAAAAAGTGTCGCAGGCTCCGACCGCCATCATTCAGGCCGCGCGCAAAATGTCGTTGGGGACAGTCCCAGCCGCCATCGGCGCGGCATGGGCATGGAGCGCCGTCGCGCGCCCGATATCTTCATTGAAGTGCAGCAATGCGGTATTGAGCAGCATCGTGCAGTCCTCCCCCAGCCGATCATGGCACAGACGCTGCGCCTCCGAAACGAAACCGGACCGAAACGGCCAAGACGTTCAGCCGGTCTTCTTCCGTTTCGCCATGCGGCGCCGTGCGAGATCCTCGAGAAAGGCCGGGATCGTCTCATAGGTCGGCATCGGGTCCTCGGGATCGAGGACGAGTGTGCCCGACCACAGGATCGAGTTGGGGTAATATGCGCGATTGTCGATCGCGCCGTCCTGCTCGAACCAATGGGTTGCCTCGGGCAACAGGGCATGCGGCAGCGAATGGCGCGCGAACTGATTGTGGAACACCTCCAGCTCGGCGCACCAGGGCTCATAGCCTTGCGGCCAAAGGCCGCGATATTCCTCACTGGTCACATCGAGGCAGAAGGGGCGACCGTCGAGCGCGTGCGGCCGGGGATCGAACATCTTGCCGTAACGGACATAGCGCCGGCCGCGGGTCGGCATGCCGGCTGTGATCGCGGCGCGGTTGAACTTGCTCAACGTGCATGCATTGGTGAAGATGATCGCCGAGAGCTCGCTATGGGCGTCGTCGCGGAACAGCCCTGCCGGAAAACCCGAGGCGCCGAGAAGCTGAGTCGCTTCGTTGCCGACAGCGATGCGCTCGCCATCGATCTCGAGCGCCTCGGCGCTGATCCCGTAGAGATAGCCCATCAGCGCTTCGCGGCTCCACATCATCGAGGCAGGCGCGTGGAAATCGGCGATCGCGATCGCGAACGGCATGCCCGCAACATGCGGCAGATCGGCATAGCCCCGCTGGAGCTTGTTACCGATCGTCTTGGCGAAGCGGAGCGCGGCGGGGCCAAAGAACAGTTCGGCCG
>JAPKCG010000338.1 GCA_028823055.1 Sphingomonas bacterium | reverse complement strand
TGTCGTCTATGCCTTTGCCGACCGGTTCCGCCTCGAAAAGACCGATCCCAGCGCCGCGCGATCACCGGTGAAAAAGCCGATCATCTTCTATATCGATCGCGCCGCACCCGAGCCGATCCGCACCGCCCTGGCCGAAGGCGTTGGCTGGTGGAGCAAGGCGTTCGACGCAGCGGGGCTCGTCGATGCGTTTCAGGTCAGGATCTTGCCCGAAGACGCCGACCCACTCGACGTCCGTTACAATGTCGTCAACTGGGTCAATCGCGCGACGCGAGGCTGGTCCTACGGTCAGGTAATCGCCGATCCGCGCACCGGAGAAATCGTCAAGGGATCGGTCCTCCTCGGCAGCTTGCGCGTGCGACAGGATATGCTGATCTTCGAGGGCCTTGTCGGCGCGGACAAGGTCAATCGCGGCGGGCCGAACGATCCCGTTCAGGCGGCACTGGCACGCATTCGCCAGCTTGGCGCGCATGAGGTCGGGCACGCGCTCGGCTTCGAACATAATTTCGCGGCATCGACGCAGGATCGCGCATCGGTGATGGATTATCCCGCACCGCGCGTGATGTTGACGGATGGCGCGCCCGATTTGTCGGATGCCTATGGAGTCGGAGTCGGTGCCTGGGACATGGTGGCGGTCGACCGGCTCTATGGCGATCCGCAGGCGACCGAGACCAAGGCGGCGGCACTGCGCGCGTCGGGGTTGCGCTTCGTCAGCGACGGCGACACGCGCGCGACCGATGCGGCGCACCCGTGGGCAAGCATGTGGGACGACGGTGCCGATCCCGCTGCGGAGCTGACGCGACTGATGGCGGTACGCCGCGCGGCGATCGACCGGTTCGGGATGGCGGCGCTGCGTCCCGGCGAGGCGGTCGAGAATCTGCGGCGCAAGTTCGTACCGATCTGGCTCCTGCACCGCTATCAGATCGATGCTGCTGCAAAGCTGATCGGGGGTTATGATTTCGGCTATGCGGTCGCGGGGGGCGGACGTGAAACGACCACGCCAGTCCCGCGCGACGAACAGCAGGCGGCGTTGGCGGCGCTGCTTGCGACGATGACATCCGATGCGTTGCGCGTGCCAGCGACGCTGCTGCCGCTGCTGTCGGCAGGACGCAGCGGTCCGAACGATCGCCAGTTCGATATCGAGGTCATGGAGACGGCGGGCGGGCCGGTCTTCGACCCGCTCGTCGCGGCGGATGTTGCGGTATCGACGACGCTCGACGCGCTGCTTGCGCCGACGCGGCTACAGCGGCTCGCGGTGCAGCATCAGGCGGATGCGGGGGCATTGGGGCCGGGCGACGTGATCGATGCGCTGGTGACGCGGACGGTCCTGCCTGCCAACGATGCCTTGTCGCGGCGAATTGCCACACGAACCTTGCTCGATCTGGCCCGGCTGGCGCGTGATCCGGCGGCGAGCCCCGGCGTTGCGGCGATCGCGGATCAGGCGGTGGTCGATGCGGCGGCGCGATTGGCGCGCGGCAAGGATGCGTGGGCGCAAAGCACCGGGCGATGGCTGCGTGATGAGGATCGGCTCACCAAATTGCTCGCCGAGCAGCCGAAACGCGAACCACGTACACCGCCGGGAATGCCGATCGGTGCCGGAGAGAGTGACTGGGTCGACGGCTTCTGATGCCGCCCCTCCTCCGGCGTTTGCAGGAGCAGGTCGGTCACGCCATCGCAACGTGGTCCTCGAACAAAACGCGCAAGTCCTTTTTGAGGATCTTGCCATTGGCGTTGCGTGGCAGCGTTTCCTCGACGAAGCGCACCGCGACGGGGGCCTTGAACGCGGCTAGCCGTTCGCGGACCCAGGCCTGCAATTCCGCTTCGCTTGTGCTTTTACCCGGCGCGAGATGGACGATCGCCGCAGGTTCTTCACCCAGCGTCCGGTGCGGAATGCCAATGATCGCGCAGTCGGTGACTGCGGGATGTTCGTAAAGGACGTTTTCAACCTCGGTCGAATAGATGTTCTCACCGCCCCGGATCACCATGTCCTTCGCGCGATCGACGATGTAGCAAAAGCCTTCCTCATCGAGCCGCGCGAGGTCGCCCGTCCGCACCCAGCCATCGATGAACGTCTCCGCCGTCGCGTCGGGCTTGTTCCAATAACCCTTCACGATCATCGGCCCGCGCGCCCATAATTCGCCGACTTCTCCCACCGGCAGCACGGTGGTGCCATCGTCGGCACGGATTTCGAGGTCGGCGACGGGCACCGGCGGCCCCGCGCTCGTCGGGCGGTTGAGATAATCCTCGCTCGAATGGCTCGTCACCGTCGCCATCGTTTCCGTCATGCCCCAGCCATTGCCAGGCAGCGCACCAAATTCGGTGTAGATGCGCTTGACGAGTTCGGGCGCGGAGGGAGCGCCGCCATAGGCGATCGCCTCGATGCTCGACAGGTCGTATTTGTGCCGGTCGGGATGTTCGATCAGCTGCCAGGCGATCGTCGGGACGCCCCCTGTCACGTTGACCTTTTCCCGCTCGATGATCTCCATCGCGCGGACGGGGTCCCATTTATGCATGAAGATCAGCGTGCTGCCGCCCGCAATCGCGCCCATCATGCTCGCCGAACAAGCGGTGACGTGGAACAGCGGGATCACCGTCAGCATGACACGCGGCGTCGGTTCGGGCACTGCCTCCCCCCGCCGCAGAAACGAGCGTGCACCGGCATAGCCACCCGACATGATGTTGGTCATCAAATTGCGATGCGTGCCGAGCGCACCTTTCGGCGCACCCGTCGTGCCGCTGGTATAAAAGATCGTCGCATCGTCATCGGGATCGATCGCGACGTCGGGGAACGCCACCTCCGCCATCGTTGCCCAGTCGTGCGGCGTGCCGATCACATCTTCGAGCCGCGATGCCTTGCCCGCCAGTGGTTCGGCGGCGCGTGCGACAATGACGTGATCGAGCGCGGGCAGCGCGGGGTAATGTTCTGCCAGCCGGTGGTGGCGTTCGTCATCGACGATCAACACACGCGCGCCCGAATCGGCGAGGCCGTATTCAAGCTCGCCGCCGGTCCACCACGCATTAAGCGGCACCATGATCGCGCCGACACTCGTCGCCGCAAAGAAACAGACGGGCCATTCGGGCAGATTGCGCATCGCCAGCGCGACGCGGTCGCCGGGCTTCACCCCCCATTTGACGAGCTGTTGCGCGAGTGCCGCCACCGCCCGGTAATTCGCCTCATAAGTAACGCGCTCATTTTCGTAGATCGTGAAAACCCGGTCCCCATGACCGCGCGCCGCGATGGCGAGCATTCGCAGCGACGGGGGCGCGTTCTTCCAGATGCGTGTCTCGATGCCGCGTATCGACATCGTGGCGATTTCGAACTTTCCTCCGGGCGTCGTCAGCAGTGCCTCCGCTTGCGGCAGCGTGACGTCGGGCCAGCTGGCCGGGAGCGCGATCAGGGGTTCAACAGCCACTCGGCACCTTTCTTCCATCGTAAAGTCGGACGAATCTCGAAACTCGGGTTTGGGTTATCCCGGATACAAAGCGAGGTTAGAGTTGATTCACGGCGCGCTCAAGGCAATAGGGTGTTGCACATTCGAATTAGAGGTATGGAGCATCCATGAAAATCGCCAAGCCTCAGAACCACGGCTTCGACCCGGCCCGCCTCGATGCGATCGAAGGATTTCTGAAAGAGCGCTATCTCGATTCGGGGAAGCTGCCGAATACGCAGCTGCTCGTCGCGCATGATGGCAAGGTCGTGCATTTTTCGAGCCAGGGTCCAGCGCGTGAGGGCGGCGCGGATATCGACGAGGGGTCGTTATTCCGCATCGCGAGCATGACGAAGCCCGTGACCTCGATCGCGTTCATGATGCTGGTCGAACAGGGGAAGGTTTCAGTCGACACCCCCGTTCATCACGTCCTGCCCGAATTC
>JAPKCG010000337.1 GCA_028823055.1 Sphingomonas bacterium | reverse complement strand
CTCCCGATTTGATGAAAGAATGAGCGTAAGGGACAATCCAACGCAGACAAGCCCGTCCGGGTCCGCATTGACCACATATAAAGATATCTTTATATGTTGTTCCCATGTTTAGCAGCCGCCCGATCATTTCGCCATGACGCTGGCCCTCGACATCGTGCGGGCGTTGGCGGATGCGACGCGGCTGCGCGTATTTTCCTTGCTGCGCTCAATGGAATTGTCGGTGGGCGAGCTGGCGCAGGTGCTCGGGCAAAGCCAGCCGCGGGTAAGTCGACACGTCAAGATCCTGTGCGATGCCGGACTTGCCGAGCGGCGGAAGGAAGGCAGCTGGGTGTTCGTCGCGCTGGGCGATCGCGCGCGTGTCGCGCCCGTTGCGACGATGCTCGATGCGCTGGGCGACATCGAGGCCGATCACTGGGCGGTCGCCGATGTCGCACGGCTGGCCGCAGTACGCGCCGATCGCGCGGCGAGCGCGGCGGCGTGGTTCGAAGGGCATGCGGACGAATGGGACGCGATCCGCTCTCTCCATGTCGCGGAAAGCGAAGTCGAGGAGGCGATGGGCGCGATGCTGGGCGATGGCCCGGTCGGGACGCTGATCGATATCGGGACGGGGACCGGCCGGATGCTCGAACTGTTCGGCGCGCGGGCGGGTATCGCGATGGGGATCGACCGGTCGTCCGAAATGCTGCGGCTGGCGCGGGCCAAGCTCGATAATCGGGACAATACCGAATTGCGCCAGGCGGATCTGTATGCGCTGCCGATGGCGGATGACGCGGCGGACATCGCGATCCTGCACCACGTCCTCCATTTTGCGCAGCAGCCGGGCGCGGCGATTGCGGAGGCGGCGCGCGTGCTGGCGCCGGGTGGTCGGCTGCTGATCGCAGACTTCGCGCCGCACGACCGCGAGGATCTGCGCACGCGCGATGCGCACACGCGGCTGGGCTTCGGCAGCGACCAGATCGCAGGCTGGTTTGCGAATACGGGTCTTCAGATGAGCGAGATACGCGATCTGAAGGGCGGCGAATTGACGGTGACATTATGGCTCGGACGCAAATCCGGTACGAGCCTGAGAGAGGTAAAGGCGGCATGACCCGATCGATCAAGGAGCTGGAAGAGGCGCGGCGCGCGCTTGAGGCGCCGCTTTATGCCGACGTCGCGGGTAGCGACATCGCGGTGAGTTTCGAATTCTTTCCGCCCAAAAGTGAGAAGATGGAAGCGCAGCTCTGGGATGCGGTGACGACGCTGGAGCCGCTGGCCCCGCGCTTCGTCTCGGTTACCTATGGCGCGGGCGGATCGACGCGTGAGCGGACGCACGCGACGGTCGCGCGCATCCAGCGCGACACGAGCATGGCGGCAGCCGCGCATCTGACCTGTGTCGAGGCGACGCGCGAGGAAATCGATCAGGTCGCGGAGGAATATTGGACGGCGGGCGTGCGCCACATCGTCGCACTGCGCGGCGATATGCCGACCGCGGGCGCGGCGTTCGCGCCGCATCCCGGCGGCTATGAAAATGCCGCCGCGTTGGTCGAAGGCCTGCGTAAGCTGCACCCGTTCGAAATCTCGGTCGCGGCTTATCCCGAATGCCACCCGGATTCAGCCGATAAGGCAACCGATCTCGATAATCTCAAGCGTAAGCTTGATGCGGGTGCGACGCGCGCGATCACGCAATTCTTTCATGAGCCCGACACCTTTTTCCGTTATCGCGATGCGGTCGCGGCGGCGGGGATCACGGCGGAGATCGTGCCGGGTATCATGCCGATCGCCAATTTCGCGAGCGTGAAGCGGATGAGCGCGATGTGTGGCACCGACGTTCCCGCATGGATGGGGCGGTTGTTCGAGGGGCTCGACGACAAACCCGCCGCGCGCCAGCTGGTGTCCGCGACGATCGCCGCCGAACTCAGCCGCAAACTCTATGCGGGCGGGGTGAATCAACTTCATTTCTACACGCTCAACCGCGCCGAACTGGCCTATGCGATCTGCCACCTGCTCGGGGTGCGTGGATCGGTCGAAAGCAAGGATATTGCCGCATGACCCCCCGCGAAACATTCAAGGCCGAAGCGGCCAAGCGAATCCTGATCACCGATGGCGCGTTCGGGACCGAGATCCAGAACTGGAAATTGTCCGAGGCCGATTATGCGGGCGACTTGACGCTCGGCCACGATCAGAAGGGCAATAACGACATCCTCGCGCTGACCAAGCCCGAAGTGCCCGAGAGCATCCACCGCGCCTATTTCGAGGCGGGAGCGGACATTGCCGAAACGAACACCTTTTCAGCGAACCGGATCAGCCAGGCGGATTATGGCGCGCAGGGGCTGGTGCGCGAGATCAATGTCGCCTCGGCGCAACTCGCACGGCGACTGGCCGACGAATTTCAGGCGAAGGACGGGCGTCCCCGCTTCGTCGCGGGCGCGGTCGGGCCGACCAACAAGACATTGTCGCTCAGCCCCGACGTCAACGATCCCGGTTTCCGCGAAATCGATTTCGACGAGCTGAAGGACGTCTATCGCGAACAGACCGACGCGCTGGTCGAGGGCGGGGCGGACTTCATCCTGATCGAGACGGTGTTCGACACGCTGAACGCCAAGGCGGGGATCATGGCGGCGATCGAGTCGGGCGAAGCGCTGGGCCGCGACCTGCCGATCATGTTGTCGATGACGCTGACCGATCTGTCGGGGCGTAACCTGTCGGGGCATACGGTCGAGGCGTTCTGGCACGCGGTGCGCCATGCGAAACCGCTGACGATCGGGCTCAACTGTTCGTTCGGGGCGGAGCAGCTGCGCCCGCATGTCAAAGTATTGTCCGAACTGTGCGATACGCTGATCATGGTCTATCCGAACGCCGGGCTGCCCAACGAACTCGGTGCGTATGACGAAATGCCCGAGACGACGGCGGGACTGGTTCATGAATGGGCGGAAGCGGGACAGGTCAACGTCCTGGGCGGCTGTTGCGGATCGACGCCCGCGCATATCGCGGCGATCGCGCAGTCGGTGACCGGTCTGACGCCGCGTCAGCCTGCAACGCCTGCGGTACGAACGCGGCTGGCCGGGCTGGAGCCGATGACGATGGCGGCATGATCGACAAGCCTCCCCGATTGATTACCCCTGCCGCGCCGCGAAATCGAGCGGCCCCGAAAGAATGACATGACCACCAATTCCTCCGCCCAATTCGTCAATATCGGCGAACGCACCAACGTCACCGGCTCCGCGCGCTTCAAGAAGCTGATCATGGCGGGCGACTATGCCGCCGCGGTCGAGGTCGCGCTGCAGCAGGTCGAAGCGGGTGCGCAGGTGCTCGACGTCAACATGGACGAGGGGTTGCTCGACGCGCATCACGCGATGACGACGTTCCTGAAACTGATCGCCGCGGAGCCCGATATCGCGCGCATCCCGGTGATGGTCGACAGTTCGAAATGGAGCGTGATCGAGGCGGGGCTGAAATGCGTCAGCGGCAAGCCGATCGTCAATTCGATCAGCATGAAAGAGGGCGAGGAACAGTTCCTAGACCATGCCCGCAAATGCATGGCCTATGGCGCGGCGGTCGTCGTGATGGCGTTCGACGAGACCGGGCAGGCCGACACCGAGGAGCGCAAGGTCGAAATCTGCGCCCGTGCCTATGACCTGTTGATGGGAATCGGTTTCCCGCCCGAGGACATCATCTTCGACCCCAACGTCTTCGCGGTCGCGACGGGGATCGAGGAGCACAACAATTACGGCGTCGATTTCATCGAGGCGACGCGCAAGATCAAGGCGCGCTGCCCGCACGTCCATATCTCTGGCGGGCTGTCGAACCTGTCGTTCAGTTTCCGCGGCAACGAGCCGGTGCGCCGCGCGATGCATTCGGTGTTCCTGTATCATGCGATCCCCGCGGGCATGGACATGG
>JAPKCG010000336.1 GCA_028823055.1 Sphingomonas bacterium | reverse complement strand
ATGCAGCGCAGGTCGTCGGCGACCGATTGGCGCTGGTCGGCGACGCCGCGCACGGTATCCATCCGATCGCGGGGCAGGGCCTCAATCTCGGGTTTCGCGATGTCGCCGCGCTCGCGGAAATCCTGGTCGAGGGCAAACGCGTCGGGCTCGATCTCGGCGATGCCGCATTGCTCGCCCGCTATCAGCGCTGGCGGAGCCTCGATACCTTCATGGTCGCCGCCGCGACCGACACGTTGACGCGGCTGTTCGGGATTCCGGGTCGTGCGGCAAGTGCGGTGCGTCGCTTCGGTATCAGCGCAGTCGATCGCGTGCCCGTGCTCAAGGAACGCTTCATGGCCGAAGCACGCGGCGAAAGCGGCGACCTGCCGAAATTGTTGCAGGGAATAACGGTCTAGTCGAGACCGGCTTGGTCGGCGCCGATCCGGCGCGCTTCCTCGATGAGCATGACCGGCACGTCGTTGCGGATCGGATAGGCGAGCCCTGCGGCGGTCGAGACGAGTTCCTGACGCTGTTCGTCGTAAATGAGCGGCTGGCGAGTGACCGGGCAGGCCAGTTTGCCGAGCAGCCAGGGATCGACGCTCATTGCAGCGTGACCCGGTCCTCACCGTCATGGCGACCGAAGAACTGCATCAGCTGGATAATGAGTTCGGCGCGTTCCTCAAGTGCTTCTGCTTCGAGCAAAGCCTGCTTGGCGGCTGCGTCGAAAGGCGCGATCTGCGCGATGCCGTTGACGAGGCTTTCATCGTCCAGCTGTTCGACCGCGTCCCAATCGACCGAATAGCCTTGCGCGTCGGCGAACCGGCGCGATTCGAGTTCGAGCGAGGATCGCCTGCCGAGCGAGAGTGTCTCGTCTTCACGAACCGGCAGCAATTCGGCCTCGATCTGGCGGAAACTGGTTGTGACGTCGAGTTCGCGCAGCACACGAAATAGCGCGACACCTTCGAGAATGACGTTGTAGCGCCCGTCATCAAGCGCCTCGACTTCAAGGATACGGCCGACGCAGCCGATATCATAAAGCGGCGGACTATCGCTTTGCGTACCCATATCGAGCTTGGGCTGTATCATCGCGATCCGCCGGTCGCGTGCCATCGAATCCGATACCATCGCCTTGTAACGCGGCTCGAAAATATGGAGCGGCAAATGCATCCCCGGAAACAGCAAGGCGCCGGGGAGCGGGAAAATGGAGAGGCGCGTCGATTCGCTCATCCGAACAGGATAGCCGATAATTTGCGGCGTTGCGCGGAAACCCACGGGTCTTCGACGCCGACTGCCTCGAACAGCTTCAACAGCTGGGCGCGCGCGGTGCCATCATCCCATTCGCGGTCGGCCTTGACGATCGACAGCAGATTGTCCGCAGCGCCGTCGCGATCGCCATTCGCGACCAGCGCATTTGCAAGCTCAAACCGTTTGGCGTGATCGTCGGGATTGGCGGCGACTTGGGCCTCAAGGGCCGATAAATCCTCCACCGGCACCGCCGATTGTGCAATCGCAAGCGTTGCCTTGGCGCGATCGATTCCCGGATCCGACAGCCCTTCTGGCAAGGCGGCGATCGCGGCTTCGGCCTCTTCGTCGCGCCCCGCGGCGACGAACGCGCGGATGCGGCCCGACAGGATATGCGGATTGTCGGGGGCCATCTCGGCGAGCTGGTCGAAGATCGCCAGCGCACGGTCGGCATCGCCGCTCGCCAGGATTTCCTCTCCCATCGCGAGCAGCGGTTCGATATCGGCGGCACCGTCATCATCCGTAGCACTGGCGGCGGGATCGACAGGCAGCTGGGTCAACAGCTGATCGAGAATGACGCGCAGCTGCGATTCGGTACGCGCGCTCGTCATGTCGGCGACCAGTTGTCCCTGAAACATCGCATAGACGGTCGGGATCGATTTGATCTGGAATTGCGCTGCGATGAACTGGTTCTTGTCCGTATCGACCTTGGCAAGGACGACGCCCTTTGTGGCATAGTCCGCCGCGACTTTCTCAAGCGTCGGCCCGAGCGCCTTGCACGGCCCACACCATTCCGCCCAGAAATCGATGATGACGAGTTTCGTCATCGACGGTTCGACGACGTCGCGTCGGAAATCCTCGACCGCCTGTTTTTCGGCGGGTGACATGCCCAATGTGGCCAAGACGTGCTCCTGTTGTATGGGGCCTATGTGGGGCAGGCGGGACGAAGAGCCAAGGTCTGGACAGCAATCAGAGGCGACATCAATGAAAGTCCCTCGATTTGGGCATGATGCGGACGTCGCGCGGATGGCGACCTCGCGGGTCCTTGCTGGCGATGGGTTTGGGGCGGACGACCTCGTCGACGGGGCAGAGCGGCGGATCGCCATGATAGTCGGACGACAGGCGGCGCAGTTCGTCGGTGCGATCATGGATGCGTTTCGCCATCAGGTGGATCACACCTTCCTCGCTGCGCTGGATGACACCTTCGAGGACCATTAGGCGCGACGCCATTACCGCGCGGCGGTTCTCCTCGAAATCGCGTGCCCAGATCAGGCAATTGGTGACGCCGGTCTCATCCTCGATCGTGACGAAGATCGCATTGCCCTTGCCGGGGCGCTGGCGGACCAGCACGACGCCGGCAACGCGGGCGCGTGCACCGTTGCCGGCGCGGCGAGCGTCTGCGCTCGACATGATTCCCTCTTTCGCGAAGATCGGGCGCAGGAAGCGCATCGGATGATCCTTCAGCGACAGCCGCGTCGTTTGGTAATCGGCGGCGACTTCCTCGGATCGCGGCATCGGCGGGAGCGCGACATCGGGCTCGTCGCCGAGTTCTGGCGCATCCGATGCGGCGAACAGCGCCAGCTGTTTGGGCGGCGTCCGGCGGACTTCCCACAAGGCATCGCGGCGGGGCAGGCTGAGCGAGCCGAAGGCGTCGGCGGCGGCGAGAAGATCGAGCGCGCGGCGCGGCACGCCCGCGCGTGCGGCCAGATCTTCGGGGGACGTGAAGGCGCGGTCGATCCTGGCGTCGACTATTTTGCGCGCCCAATCCTCATGAAACCCGTCGACTTGCCTCATGCCCAGGCGGATCGCCCAATCGGTATCGATACGCACGCCGGGGTTCCACTGCTTCCCGCCCCGCGCCGGATTGGGCATCCGCGTCACGCGCGGTTCGCAACCCGGCGTGGTTGATTCCAACCTGCTATTCCACTCGCTATGATTGATGTCGACGGGTTTGACCTCGACGCCATGTTCGATCGCATCCTGCATGAGCTGGGCGGGCGCGTAAAAGCCCATCGGTTGCGAATTGAGGATCGCGCAGCCGAAGACCGCGGGCAGGTAACATTTGATCCAGGACGAGACATAGACGAGTCGCGCGAAGCTCAACGCATGGCTTTCGGGAAAACCATAGGAGCCGAACCCCTCGATCTGGCTGTAACAGCGTTCGGCGAACGCCTCTTCATAGCCGCGCCGCACCATGCCGCCGATCAGCTTCGCGCGGAAATTGTCCATGCCGCCGACATTGCGGAACGTCGCCATCGCACGGCGCAGCTGGTTTGCCTCGTTCGGTGTGAATTCGGCGGCGACGATCGCTAGCTTCATCGCCTGTTCCTGAAACAGCGGCACGCCATAGGTGAAGCGTAGCAGGTCGCGCAGTTCGTTGGGATCGTGCGGCGGCTTGGGTGAGGGAAATTCGGGCTGTTCCTTGCCCGCGCGGCGGCGAAGATAGGGATGGACCATGTCGCCCTCGATCGGCCCGGGTCGGACGATCGCGACCTGCACGACGAGATCGTAGAATTCGCGCGGTTTGAGGCGTGGGAGTATGTTGATCTGCGCGCGGCTTTCCACCTGGAACACGCCGACCGAATCACCATCCTGAAGCATGTGATAGACCGCATCCTGTTCGCTGGTCGCAAGCGAATCGAGCTGCGGCCTGTCGATCC
>JAPKCG010000335.1 GCA_028823055.1 Sphingomonas bacterium | reverse complement strand
GCTGCTTCTGCAACTCATCGAGCTGATTGTTGAGTAAATCGAGACTCAGCGTCGTCTGCGTCCGATCGCCCGCAAGGTTACGCTCGACAAAGATGTCGATCAGTTTTTGCGTGATGTCCTTGGCGAGTTTCGGCGTCGACGAGGTCGTCGTGATCTCGAACAAATTATCCTGCTGCGACACGACCTTGATGCTCTGCGCCAGACCCGCGACACGATCTGCCACGTCGCGCTCGCTCGACACGGTGTTGGCGAGATCGGTCCCGCGCACGACTTTCTCCAGATTGACGGCGGAGATCAGCGTCTGCCGGATCGTATCGACATCACGCTGCTGCGACTGCTGCGGCGCGTCCATCGTCGGCGGCAGGATCGAGTTCATCTGCACGAAAACGCGCGCACGGCTTTCGTAACGGCTTGGCATTTGCGACACGAAGAACCAGCCGAGCACGCACACGCCCCACGCCACCGCCAGCGCCAGCCAGCGGCGCGTCCAGACCGCATGGAGCGCCAGTCGCGCCTCGTCGTAAATGCCGTTCACGCGCCAGCCCTCTTAAAACATCGACTCGGGGATGATGATCACATCACCGGGTTCGAGGCGAACATTCGCGCGCGAGTCGCCTTTTTTGAGCAGGTCGGAAATCTGTAGCCCATATTCGCTGCTCTTGCCCGTATCTCGATTGTAGCGGACGAGTTTCGCCTTGTTGCCCGCCGCGAACTGGCTGAGCCCGCCGACAGCGATCATCGCATCGAGCAGGGTCATGTTGGCACGATACGGGATCGATGCGGGCTTTTCGGTCGCGCCGACGATGCGGATCTGCTGGCTGCCCGTCCCGGAAAAATTCTCGACGATGACCGAAACGATCGGATCCTTCACATATTGGCTCAACGCGCGCTTCATGTCGGCGGACAGAATCGCGGGGGTCTTGCCGACCGCTGGCATGTCATTGACGAGCGGCGTCGTGATCCGACCATCGGGACGCACCTGCACCTTTGCCGACAGTTCGGGATTGCGCCACACGAAGATATTGAGCTGATCGAGCGGCCCGATGACATATTCCTCACCCGGCACTTCGCGCGCAGTGACATAGGCAGCAGGCGGCAATTCGGCCGTTGGACCGGACATACAACCGGTTAGCGACGACGCCATCGCGCCGCTCGCGAGAAGAAAACGGACGCAACCACTCGAACGCATATCGATCTCCTGTCAACCCAGGCATGAATAAAGATGCCAGGTTCAATGAATTGCTATGCTGGGAAGACGTGAATATAGCGTTAGTAACGCATTAGCCTATCCGACCAGTTCGTGCGCGACCGGATGTCCGAGAAATGCCGCCGGACTCGCCGAAGCACCATAAGCCCCCGCAAGAAACACCGCAACAAGATCGCCCGGTTCGCCATGGGGCAGCGCGATTCGATCACCCAGACGGTCGAGCGGCGTACATAGCGGCCCGACGACCGACACCGTCTCGACCCGCTCGTCACCCACCGCATGCGCGAGCGCGATCGGATAATTGCGCCGCACGACCGTCCCAAAATTGCCGCTGGCGGCAAGTTGATGGTTCAGGCCGCCATCGGTCACAAGGAACGTCTCGCCTTGGCTGTCCTTGCGATCGACGATCCGCGTCAAATATACGCCCGCCTCCCCGACCAGCCAACGCCCAAGCTCGATCGCGAAGCGGGTGTTCGTCAGGATCGCGGGCCGCCGCGCCAGCCGCTCGGCCAGCGCGACACCGATCGCCTCGACGTTCAGCGCGGTATCAGTCGCGAAGTAAGGAATTCCGAACCCGCCCCCCAGATTGACGAGCGGCGGCATAAAGCCAACCGCTTCGGACAGGCGCGTCGCAAGATCGAGCGTTGCCGCCTGGGTCTCAATCAGCGCTTCGCTATCGAGCGCTTGGCTACCCGCGTAAATATGAAAACCCCGCCAATCGGCTCCGCCGGCGATGAGCGCGCTGACCAGCGCGGCCGCGCGGTTCGCGTCGACGCCAAAGGGCGATGGCCGCCCCCCCATCCGCATTCCGCTGCCCCGCAACTCGATGTCTGGATTGACGCGAACCGCCAGGCGCGGCGCAATGCCGAGGCGGTCACCGATAGCGATCGCGCGATCGGCCTCGCCTGCCGATTCGACGTTGAGCGTTGCGCCGGCGGCAATCGCAGCGTGGAGCTCGTTGTCGCGCTTGCCCGGACCCGCAAAGCTGATCGCGCTTGCTGGCTTCTCGCCCAGCGCGATCGAGAGTTCGCCCGCGGACGCTACATCCAGCCCGTCGACCATCGGCGCGATGCGCGCGAGCAAGGCCGGCAGCGGGTTCGCCTTGATCGCGTAATGAAGGTCAACACCGGCAAAGGCTTCACGAAACCGCGCCACGCGCGCCGCAACGATCGCGCTGTCGTAAACGAACAGCGGGGTATCGCCGGCCCGTTCGACCCATTCATGCGCCGACCGTCCAGCGATGCGGAGATCGCCCCGCTGCCCCGCGAATTCGGGGGGCAGCGGCCCCATCGGCTTCATGCGCAGACCTCCCTGCGCAACGCCGCCCGGTCGAGCTTGCCATTGGCGTTGCGCGGCAGCTTCGTCCGCCAGTCATAACGCGCCGGCTGCATGAAACTCGGCAATATCGCGCGTAACCGCGTCCGTAAGTCATCCTCTTGCACCGCATCGCCGGCCAGCACGACGACGATATGCTGCCCCAGCCGGGGGTCGGGCACACCGATCGCGACCGCCTCGCGCGCCTCGTCACCTGCCAGCACGGCATCCTCGATTTCGCGTGGACTGATGCGGTTGCCCGCCGATTTGATCATCTCGTCATCGCGTCCGACGAAGCGGAACAGACCATCCTCCCCCTCGATCACCGTATCGCCCGACCATACCGCCATGCCGTCATGCATCGCAAAATCGGGGGCGGGTCGAAAGCGCTGCGACGTTCGCTCCTCATCGCGCCAATAGCCCTGCGCGACGAGCGGCCCGGCATGGACCAGCTCCCCCGGTTCCCCGATCACACGAGTTCCATCGGGTTTTACCGCCAGCACCTCGGCAAACGGGATCGCCGTCCCCATCGCGTCAGGATGTGTGTCGATCAGCGCAGGCTCCAAATAGGTTGATCGAAATGCTTCGGTGAGACCATACATCGCGTAGATCTCGGCGGTGGCAAAGCGTGCGCGCAAGTCCCTGACGAGTCGGGCAGTCAATGCCCCCCCCGAATTGGTCAGGCGCTTCACGCGCCCCGCAGTTGCTGGCGGCCACTCGGCTTCGAGCAATTGCACCCATAACGGCGGCACGCCCGCGATCGTCGTCGCACCGACCCGCTCGACCGCCTTCACCACATCGCGCGCGGTCAGATAATCGAGCGGCGCGACCGATGCGCCCGCATACCAGCTCGATAGCAACTGGTTCTGCCCGTAATCGAACGACAGCGGCAACACGACAAGCACGCGGTCATCGGGCACGATCCGCAGATAATGGGCCACCGACACCGCGCCGAGCCACAGGTTCGCATGGCTCAGCATCACCCCCTTGGGTCGCCCGGTCGTCCCCGAGGTGTAGAGGATCGCGGCGAGGCTATCGGGGTCGGCAGCGCTTGGTGCAACACGCGCGCCCGTCATCGACACATCGTTCTCGGCCACGATCCGACAGCCGCCCGCATCGCCCGGTTCCAGCGTTGCTTCACGCGCAGCCTGAGTGACGAGCAAGCCCGCCCCGCTATCCGCAAGGATATGGGCAACCTGCGCACGACGCAGCGCGGGATTGATCGGCACATGAACCAGGCCCGCGCGCGACACCGCCAGCGGCAAAATGCAGGCCAGCCGCGTCTTTGGCAGCCATGACGCGACCCGGTCACCGGCGGCGCAGCCCTGCGCCGCGCAGTTGTCGTCGCCGTCGTCCTCCGATAGCG
>JAPKCG010000334.1 GCA_028823055.1 Sphingomonas bacterium | reverse complement strand
CGCGCGGATGCTGTCGGGCGCGACCGTCACCGACGAAGCGCGCGCGCAGGCGGACCGGTTGCTCGAACCCGCCTGACATTCGTTCGACCGAATACGCCGTCTGAGCACCCCATATGAACGCCCCATATGAACACGGGGCGACGCACCGCGTTGGTGGCCGACAGGAGACTTGTCGATGCGCCTCACCTTATCGTTGATCACGCTCTGCCTGCTGGCCGCATGTGGCGACGGGCCTGCGGCGAATCGTAACGAGAATATCGTCAATGCCTCGGTGCCCGGCGCACTGCGACCGCCTGCGATACCCGATACCGCCACGCTCGACACCGCCACGCCGTGGGCCAGCAACGACAGCCCTTCGGTCATCGCGCCGACGACGCCCGCACGCGACGGCACCGATCCGGCGGCGGCGGTGGCTACGGTCGAGGCCTATTATCGCGCGATCGACGCCCATGACTATCGCACTGCCTATCGCCTGTGGGGCGACGACGGCAAAGCGAGCAACCAAAGCTTCGACGCCTTTGCCAGGGGTTTCGCACATACCCGCAGCGCAACTGTCACGACCGGCAAACCGGGAAATAGCGAGGGTGCGGCCGGGTCGATCTATATCACGATCCCGGTAACGGTGTCGGCGGTTACCGACAGGGGCGAACAGCAGCGTTATACGGGCAATTACGATCTGCGCCGGATCAACGGTGTCGACGGTGCCACACCAGCGCAGCTGCGTTGGCACATCGCCTCGGCTTCCCTGAAAAAGACGGAATAACAATGGGGCCTGACGATCGATGCGACTTTAGCGATTAACCTGCGTTAAGACGCTATGAATCGCAAAGACCGCTTGGAGGCCCGGCTCGCCCTGGCCATGCTACCCGCGGGTGCGCTGATGACCTTCGTCTCGGTGATTGCCTTCATCATCATCATGCTGCTGATCTTCGCAACGATCGTGCAGCGTCCGCATGCCGCGACGATCCTGCTGGTCTGGTGCGCCGCCGCACTCGTTACGGCGGGGGTCAATATCGTCAAATCGATCGAGACGATGAGCGCGTTCGATTGGCGTGCGCTGATTCCGGTCGTCGCATTGTCGGTCGTCATCACCGCATCCTATCCCGGCTGGTGGTTATGAGCGGCGGACACTTGCGAGCCCCGCCTTCCCTGCCGTAACGCCGGGCGATGGACGCGCTGCCCACCAACGAAACCGACGCCAAGGCCGAACTCGCGCGCCTCGCCGAAGAGATCGCGTATCACAACGCGCGCTATCACACCGACGACGCGCCCGAAATTACCGACGCGGATTACGACGCGCTCGTCCGCCGCAACAGCGCGATCGAGGCGGCGTTTCCCGGTCTGATCCGCGCCGACTCGCCGAACCGCCAAATCGGCGCAGCGCCCGCGGGGCATTTGTCGAAGGTCGCGCACGCGCAACCGATGATGAGCCTCGACAATGCGTTTTCGGACGAGGACGTCGCCGAATTCGTCGCGCGCGTCCGCCGCTATCTCAAATTGCCTGAAGGCGAGCCCGTCGCGCTGACGGCCGAGCCCAAGATCGACGGCCTGTCCTGTTCGCTAAGGTACGAAAACGGGCGACTCGTCCAGGCGCTGACCCGTGGCGACGGCCGGGTGGGCGAAGACGTCACCGCCAACGTTCGCACGATCCGCGACATCCCCGACACGCTGCCCGCCGACGCGCCCGACTTGTTCGAAATCCGCGGCGAAATCTATATGGCGAAGGCGGATTTCGCTGCGCTCAACCAGCGCCTGCTCGACGAGGCGGAGGACCCCGACAAGGCGCGCCAGTTCGCCAATCCGCGCAATGCCGCCGCCGGATCGCTGCGGCAAAAGGATGCCAGCGTCACCGCCTCGCGCCCGCTCGGCTTTTTGATGCACGGCTGGGGAGAGGCGAGCGCGTTGCCCGGCGAGACTCAGGCGGCGGTCGTGGCCGCGGTCCGCGCCTGGGGCCTGCCCGTCGCGGACGCCTTTGCCCGCGTCGATACCGTCGCAAACGCGCTCGACATATTTCGCACCATCGAGGCGGCGCGCGCCGAGCTGCCGTTCGACATCGACGGCGTCGTCTACAAGGTGGATCGGCTCGACTGGCAGGCACGGCTCGGCAGCGTCGGCAAGGCACCGCGCTGGGCCATCGCGCATAAATTTCCTGCCGAACGTGCGCAAACGACGCTGCGCGAGATCGACATCCAGGTCGGGCGGACGGGCAAGCTTACCCCCGTCGCGCGGCTGGAGCCGGTGACCGTCGGCGGCGTCGTCGTCACCAATGCGACGCTTCACAATGCGGACGAGATTGCGCGGCTCGGCGTGCGCCCCGGCGACCGCGTCGTCATTCAGCGCGCGGGCGATGTCATCCCGCAAATCGTCGAAAATCTGACCCGCGACCTCGCCCGCGCGCCCTGGGCCTTTCCCGATCGCTGCCCCGTTTGCGCCAGCGAGGCGGTCGCGGAGGAAGGCGAAGTCGATATTCGCTGCACCGGCGGGCTGATCTGCCCGGCGCAGCGGCTCGAACGGCTGAAGCATCTGGTCAGCCGCGGCGCGCTCGATATCGACGGCCTGGGTGAGAAGACGCTCGTCGAACTGATCGAGCTAGGCTGGCTGCACGAACCCGCCGACATCTTTCGCCTCGGCGCGCATCGCGATGAGCTGATCGCGCGGGAGGGGTGGCAGGCGAAATCGGTCGATGCACTGCTCGCCGCGATCAAGGCGAAGCGTGAACCCGATGCCGCACGGCTGCTGTTCGGGCTCGGCATCCGTCATGTCGGCGCGATCACCGCGCGCGACCTGATGAAGATGTTCGTGACATTGCCCGATCTGCGCGCGGCGGCGGAAGCGGCGGCGGCGGGTGACGAGGCCGCGGTCGAACGCTTCGGGCTGATCGGCGGCGTCGGCCCAGCGGTGATCGCGGCGCTGCAGGCTTTTTTCCACGAGGATCACAACAAGACGGTGTGGGACGATTTGCTCGATGTAGTGTCGCCCCCGGACTTCGTGGTCGAAACCCGCGAATCGCCGGTCACGGGCAAGACGATCGTCTTCACCGGCAGCCTCGAAACACTGAGCCGCGATGAAGCCAAGGCGCAGGCCGAGACGCTCGGCGCGCATGTAGCGGGATCGGTGTCGAAGAAAACCGACCTTGTTGTCGCAGGCCCCGGCGCGGGGTCGAAGCTCAAGAAAGCCGCGGAACTCGGCATCGCGACGATGACCGAAGCCGAATGGGTCGCGCTCGTCGCGGGCGAGACAGCGACGGAGGCGGAGGCGGGGGCTGGGTCGGCGGAGACGGCGGACTAGCGAGTCGCTTGCTCTCCCCCGACGCCGCGGCGCTGAGCGTCCAGCACCCGCCGCGCCAGTTCGGGGCGGCAGATCAGCAGGTCGGGCATGTACACATCCTCCCGATTATACCGCAGCGGCGATCCGTCGATCCGCGAACAATGGAGGCCATAGGCCGCTGCGACCGCAACGGGTGCCGCCGAATCCCATTCATATTGCCCGCCCGAATGAAGATAGATGTCGGCCTGCCCCGTCACCACCGCCATCGCCTTCGCCCCCGCCGACCCCATCGGCAGCAGTTCGGCACCGAGCATGCCGGCGACCGCGAGCGCCTCGGCGGCGGGGCGGGTCCGGCTGACGACCATGCGCAGCGGATCGCCCGCAGGAGGCAAGGGCTGCGGCCGATCCGATCGCAGCAACTGCCCCGCACCGGGCAGCGCGACCGCGCCGACCGTCGCGACGCCGTCGACGACAAGCGCGACATGGACGGCCCAGTCGGCGCGCTCCTCGCCATATTCGCGCGTGCCGTCCACCGGATCGACGATCCAGACGCGCGACTGGGTCAGCCGCGCCCCGTCGCACTTCATCTCTTCGGACAACAATCCGTCATCGGGGCGCGCGTCCCGCAGCGC
>JAPKCG010000333.1 GCA_028823055.1 Sphingomonas bacterium | reverse complement strand
TGCGCGGGCAGTTATTATACTGGCTGCGCAGAACAGGATGTCGGGGCGGGTGTCGGCGACGATAACGCCGAGTCTGAGGGCGAGTCGTAGATAGCTATGCGTGTCGCGATCGATCACCTCGGTGCCCGCCGGGATCGCATCCGCCAGTGCACCGTCGCGATTGCCGAGGACCAAGGTCACACGCCGCCCCGCCGCGATCCAGCCCTCGATCAGCCGGAGCTGCGCCCGCTCCACACCGCCGCCATCAAGCCCGAGCGCATAGGTCAGGATATGATCGGCCACCATCCGCCATGCGGTGGCACGGAAACTTAAGCGCGTGCAAGCGCCGCCAATTGCCGCTATGCCGCCCCCCGACACTGATTTGGAGCCGCGGTGCCGATCACCCCTTCCACTCGAGCGCCGTTGACGACCGTAATGCCGCCCACCCCTGCCGATGTCGTCGGGCTGGAGCCGATCGCGACGATCAAAAGCCGCTGGCCGACGATCATCGGCGGGATCATTACGCTCGCGATGCTTGTCGGACTGGGGCGCGAGCTGCTGTCGAGCGGGCTCACCGGACTGACGCGCACGGTGCCGCGCAACCCGTTATTCTATGTGGCGTTTCTGGGCGTTTATTTCACGCTGCCGGTGTTCGATTATCTGATCTTTCGAAAGCTGTGGGGGATACCGCTCGGCGGCCTCGTAGCGCTGATCAAGAAACGGATCGCGAACGAGGTCGTGCTGGGCTATTCGGGCGAGGCGTATTTCTATGCCTGGGCGCGGGCGCGCGCACGGTTCGTCACCGCACCGTTCGGGGCGGTGAAGGATGTGTCGATCCTGTCCGCGATCGCGGGCAACGCGATCACGCTGGCGATGATCGCGATCGCGCTGCCGATCGGCCACCGGCTGATCCCCCCCGACATGATGCGTTATGTCTACGGATCGCTGGCTATCGTGTTCGGGACGTCCCTGCCGTTCCTGATCTTTTCGAAGCGCGTGTTTTCGCTTGAGCGGGCGCAGCTTTGGTGGGTGTTCGGGGCGCATGTCGTGCGCGCGATATTGGGGACGGTTTTCCTCGCGCTCGCCTGGCATTTCGCGCTGCCCGATGTGTCGGTCGCGGTGTGGGCGTTTCTGTCGGCGGGGCGGCTATTGTTTTCGCGGTTGCCGCTCTTGCCCAACAAGGACCTGCTGTTCGCCAATTTTGCGATCCTGTTCATCGGGCAGGAGGGGGCGTTGTCGAATTTGATCGCGTTCACGGCAGCTGCAGTGTTGTTGGTGCATATCGTTCTGATCGTCGCCTTCAGCCTCTACCGGCTCGCGACCAGGAGCATGTCATGAAGTTCGTCACCCTCATCCCCCTCTCGATCGCTGCGGCGCTGGCCGTGTCGCCCGCCAGCGCGCAGGTGCTGGGATCGGACGCGGCCGCATGCGCGCCCGGCAATGGCCCCGCGATCCTCGCCAATCTGTCGGGGCTCAAGGATCGCAAGGGATCGTTCAAGCTCGAACTCTATCCGGGCAACGAGGATGATTTCCTGAAAGACGACCGCGACCTTATCCGCGAGGGCAAGGTGTTCCGCCGCGTGCGGGTACCGGTGCCCGCATCGGGTGCGGTGTCGATCTGTATCCGCGTGCCCCGTCCCGGCCGCTATGCGTTGCTCGCGACGCATGACCGCGACGGCAAGAACAAGTTCAATTTCTTCCAGGACGGCGCGGGTTTCGACAGCAACAAGAAACTGGGTCTGTCGCGTCCCAAGGTGACGCAGGCGCTGATCGATGTCGGGAACGGGGTCGTCACGACCAACATTCGTATGCAATATCTACGCAGCGTATTTTCGGGATTCGGGCCGACCAAGGGGGATTGATGCGGATCGTCGACGTCAACGAATTCTATTCGCCAACGGGCGGTGGGGTTCGGACCTATGTCGACCGCAAGATGACGATCCTGGGCGAACTGGGTCACGAGCTGATCGTGATCGCGCCGGGGAAGGAAGACCGCGTCGAGGAGCGCGCGGGCGGGCGGATCATCTATATCAAATCACCCGGCATGCCGTTCGACAAGAATTACGGCCTGTTCTGGGACGCCGCGCCGATCCACGCGCTGCTTGACCGATATGATCCCGATGTCGTCGAAAATTGTTCGCCCTGGCGCCCCGCCTGGATCGTCGGCGACTGGCCGGGGCGGGCGATCCGGTCGTTCTTCGTTCATAACGACAATGTCGAGGCCTATCCCAAACGCTGGTTTCGCGGCGTCGCCTCTCCCGACGCGATCGAGCGCGCATTCGCCTGGTACGACCGGTATCAGATGCGTTTCCTCGAACGGTTCGACACCGTCGTCACCAATGGTCCGGTGATGACCGACCGGCTGCGTCGCCGCGGCGTGCGGGTCGATGCGACGATGACGTTGGGGATCGAGCGGCGGCATTTCTCGCCCGCGTTTCGCGACGAGGCGTTGCGGGCGGCGCTGCTCAAGGAATGCGATTTGCCTGAGGACGCGCACCTTTTGCTCGGGATCGGGCGGCATCATCCCGAAAAGCGCTGGCCCGTCGTGATCGATGCGGTGGGACGTGCAGGCGCTAAGCTGCCCGTCGGTCTGATTCTATTGGGGCAGGGGATGGATACGCGCGCGCTCGAACGGCGGATCGGGGAAAGCCCGCACATCCGCCTGTTCCGACCGACCTATGTCCGCACGCGACTGGCGGCGATCATGGCGAGCGTCGATGCCTATATCCATGCCTCCGATGCCGAACCGTTCGGGCTGGTCGGTTATGAAGCGTTGGCGAGCGGAGCGCCGCTGATCCTGCCCGATGCGGGGGGCATGGCGGCGCTGGCGGACCCCGATTACGCCGAAACCTATCGTGCGCGGGATGCGGTGTCGTGCGCGGAAGCGATCGGGCGGCTGTTCGCGCGTGACCAGACGGCGATCCGTCGGTCGGCGGCTGCGGCAGCGGGCGGGGTCCAGAGCGATGTCGATCACGCACGCCGCCTGATCGCTCATTATGAAGCGGTGATCGCCGACAAACGCGCCCGCGCCGCCTGACGCGCGGTCCAGAGGGTAAAGCGCCCGCCCTTTACCGGCGTTGCGTGATAACCCGCCGCCTGCGCGCGCGTGGCGAGCAGCGCATCGAGTTGGTCATCGCCGCTCGTCCACCGGCCCTCGCCCCCCGTCAATATCGTTGGTGGGAGGGGCGCGGTCGTGAGGCGGCGATGCGAGACGAGGATGCGCGCGCGTTCGGCGTCCGGGCCGAGCAGGCCGACGCTACGGAAATAGAAGGGGCCGGCGGCGAAACGGGGATCGATGCCGTGGCCGCTGCCCGCCACGAATTCGGGGGAGAGTGTCGCGACCGGGCCGCGCGCCTGGGTCTGGGCGAGTGCCGTGCGGATGGCAGCGTTCTGACCGAGGGCGGTTACCATGCCGCCGCCGCTCACCACCGCGACGAATGAGGGGGCCAAGCCAGCGACCGCGAAAACGACCGCCGCGATCCGCTCGGCGCGGATCGGCGGACGGCGGGTCCAGACGAGCGCGAGTGCGACGAACAGGGGGGGGAGGACCGGCAGCAGATATTGCCGCCAGGTCGGAGACGGCAACAGTGCCGCGACGACGCCCGCGAGGATGAGGATCGCGGGCAGTATCGCACGACGCGGGCGCAGGCCGAACCCGACGCGGATCAGCGCGAAGAGGGCGGGGCCAAGCGCGAGGAATTTCAGGATGTCGAGAGTCTTGGTGAGCGCGCCAAGCTTCCCGGCGCGGCCAGCGGCGCGATAATATTGATCGGGGGCGATCGCGGGAAACTGAAAGACGCCGAAAACGAACCCCTCGGGGGACAGATACGCGGTCCAAGCGACGAACGCGGCGACGGGCGCGACGCCGATCGCGACCCATAACGGGCGATGGGTGCGATGATGCCACAGTGCATAGCCGCCATAG